>NZ_DCYC01000042.1:0-54193 GCF_002330965.1 Arsenicicoccus sp. UBA2120 | reverse complement strand
GGAGGCCCGTCACTCACCCGAAGCGGCCGGAGATGTAGTCCTCCGTCGCCCTCTCCTTCGGGTTGTTGAAGATGCGCGTCGTGTCGTCGATCTCGATGAGGCGGCCGGGCTTGCCCTGGGCCTCCAGGTTGAAGAAGGCCGTCCGGTCCGAGACGCGGGCCGCCTGCTGCATGTTGTGCGTGACGATCACGATCGTGTACTTCGGCTTCAGCTCGGTGATCAGGTCCTCGATCGCCAGGGTCGAGATGGGGTCCAGGGCCGAGCAGGGCTCGTCCATCAGGAGGACCTGGGGCTCCACGGCGATGGCGCGGGCGATGCACAGGCGCTGCTGCTGACCACCGGACAGGCCGGCGCCCGGCTTGTCCAGACGGTCCTTGACCTCGTTCCACAGGTTCGCGCCGCGCAGGGAGCGCTCCACGACCTCGTCGAGCTTCTTCTTGTTCTTGACGCCGTTGAGGCGCAGCCCGGCGGCGACGTTGTCGCGGATGGTCATGGTGGGGAACGGGTTGGGCCGCTGGAAGACCATGCCCACGGTGCGGCGGACGCCGACGGGGTCCACGCCGGAGGCGTAGAGGTCCTGGCCGTCCAGCAGCACCTGGCCCTCGACCCGGCCGCCGGGGATCACCTCATGCATGCGGTTGAGGGTGCGCAGCACGGTGGACTTGCCGCAGCCGGACGAGCCGATGAAGGCGGTCACCGATCGCGGCTCGATGGTCATCGAGACGCCCTGCACCGCCTGGAACTTGCCGTAGAAGATGTTGAGGTTCTCGACGTCGATGCGCTTGGCCATGTCAGTTCGCTTTCTGGGTGGGTCAGCTCTTGACCGCGCCGAAGCGCGCGATGACGCGGCCCAGCAGGTTGAGCAGGAGGACGAGCAGGATCAGGGTGAGCGCCGCGGCCCAGACACGGTCATGGGCGGCGTCGAGGGTGAGGAACTGACGCTCCTCGTTGATCATCGTGGGCAGGGTGGCCATGTTGCCGCCGAAGAGGTCCCAGTGGATGTTCTTGGTGTAGGGACCGAGGATCAGCAGCGGGGCCGTCTCGCCCATGACGCGAGCCAGGCCGAGCAGGACGCCGGTCACGATGCCGGACAGGGCGGTCGGCAGCACGACCGAGGCGATCGTCTTCCACTTCGGCACGCCGAGGGCGTATGACGCCTCCCGCAGCTCGTTGGGGACCAGCTTGAGCATCTCCTCGGTGGAGCGCACGATCGTCGGGATCATGAGCAGCACCAGGGACAGCGACACCGCGAAGCCGACCCGGTTGAAGCCCATCACCGTCACCCACAGGGCATAGACGAACAGGGCCGCGACGATGGACGGCACCCCGGTGAGGATGTCGACCATGAAGCTGACGGCGCGGGCCAGCTTGCCGCGGCCGTATTCCACGAGGTAGATCGCGGTGAAGATGCCGATCGGCACCGAGATCGCCGCGGTGACCAGGCCCTGCAGCAGGGTGCCCATGATGGCGTGGTAGGCGCCGCCGCCCTCGCGGCGTACGGAGATGCCGCGCTGGGAGTTGGTCCACCAGGTGCTGGTGAGCAGGTTGTCGAGGCCGTTGGACAGGACCTCGTATAGGATCCACGCGAGCGGGGCCAGGGCGACCAGGAAGGCCAGCCACATGATGATCCGGGCCAGCTGGTCCTTGGCCTTGCGGCCCCCGGAGGCCTTGTCGAGGTGGGTCGACTCGTGGGCGGTGACGGCGGTGCTCATTCGGTGAAGGCCTTCCGACGCTCGATCACGACGCGCGCGATCGCGTTCACGACGAACGTAAGGATGAACAGGACCAGACCGGCCGCGATGAAGGCGCCGGCCTTCTGCGGGGAGTCGAACTCCGAGGCGTTGTTGGCGATGCGGGACGCGAAGGTCTCGCCACCGTTGAAGATCGAGGGGTTGAACGGCGTGCCCACCGCGAGCGTGCTCAGGATCATCATCACCGCGACGGTCTCACCGAGCGCACGGCCGAGGGCCAGCATCGCCGCGGAGATGACGCCGGGCCGGCCGTAGGGCAGCACGGCCGTCTTGATCATCTCCCACTTGGTGGCGCCCAGGGCGAGGGCGCCCTCCTTGTGAGGGGCCGGCGTCTGGGCGAACACCTCGCGCGACAGCGAGGTGACGATCGGCAGGATCATGATGGCGAGCACGAGGCTGATGACGAAGATCGTGGCCGTGATGCTGGTCTCCCGGAACAGGGGGAACCAGCCGAGCCACTGCTGCAGCTTCTGCTGGAGCGGGTCGATGAAGGGCGTGAACTGGGCGACGCCCCACAGGCCGTAGACGATCGAGGGCACGGCAGCCAGCAGGTCGATCAGCTGCGCGGCCGGCTTGCGCAGCCAGGCCGGGGCGTACTGCGTGATGAACAGCGCCACGCAGACGCCGAGGGGGACGGCGATGCCCATGGCCAGGATCGAGCTGAGGACCGTCGTCCAGAGCAGGTCCGCGATGCCGAAGCGGGGGTTGTCGCCCGAGACGTTCCACTCGCGCGAGGTGAGGAAGTTGGCCTCGTTGTTGGCGAGGGCGGGGATGGCCTGCCAGAGCAGGAAGACGCCGACGAGGGTGACCAGGGCGATGACGAGGACGCCCGCACCGGTGGCGGCGCCACCGAAGAGCCGGTCACCGAGGCGGCCGGTCGAGGCCTGGTCGCCGAGCAGAGGCGGACGACCGTCATCGTCTGGCAAGGAGTCGACGGCGGAGACGCCGGTCACGGAGGACACGAGTGCTACCTAACTGTCCGAGGTGCTACGAGGGGGAGCCCGGCCGGGACGACGTCCCGGACAGGCGGAGAGCCGGGTGACCCAGGGAGGACCCTGGGTCACCCGGCTCCGTCAGATCACTTGAGGGCGTCGATGGCGGTCGAGACCTTGCCCTGCACCTCGGTGGGCAGCGGGGCGAAGCCGATCTGCTCGAAGGACTTCTGCACGTCCGCGGACGACATGTGCTTGAGGAAGGCCTTGACGTTCTTGCCCTTCTCGGCGTCGGCGTTCTTGGAGCAGACGATCTCGTAGGTCACGAGGACGATCGGGTAGGCCCCGGCCTCCTTGGTGGCGTAGTCGAGCTTGAGCGCGAGGTTGTTGCCCTCGCCGGCGACCTTGGCGGCGGCCACGGCCTTGCCGGCGGACTCGCCCGTCAGCTCGACGGGGCCCGCGCCGGTGTCGACCTTGGCGATGCCCAGCTTGTTGTCCTTGGCGTAGGACCACTCGGCGTAGGTGATGCCACCCTCGGTGGAGGCGACGGCGCCTGCGACACCGGCGGACTTCTCCTTGCCCTCACCCTTGCCGGTCCACTTCTTGCCGGGCTCGGCGGTCCACTTGGCAGGGGCGGCGGCCTGGAGGTACTTCGTGAAGTTCTCCGTGGTGCCCGACTCGTCCGAGCGGAAGAAGACCTTGATGTCCTTGTCCGGGAGCGAGGCGCCGGAGTTGAGCTTGGCGATCGCCGGGTCGTTCCACTTGGTGATCTTGCCGTTGAAGATGTCGGCCATCACGTCGGCGTTGAGGACGAGGCCCTCGACACCCTTGAGGTTGTAGCCGACCGCGATGGGGCCGGTGACCATGGGGAGGTTCCAGGCGGGGGAGGCGCAGGCCTTGTCGGCCTCGGCCTGCTCGATCTTGCCGTCCTTCTCCTTGGTCTTGAGCGAGGAGTCGGAGCCGGCGAAGTCGGCCTGCTTGGCGATGAACTGCTTGATGCCGGCGCCGGAGCCCGTCGCGTTGTAGTTGACGGTCGTGCCGGAGCACTTCTCCTGGTAGCTGTTGGCGGCCTCCTCGAAGGCGGCCTTCTGCGCGGAGGAACCCTCGGCGTTCAGGGTGCCCTTGCCGCAGTCGGCGTCGCCACCGGAGGCGGCGGACGACGAGGACGCACCAGAGGAGGAGGCGCCGCTCGAGGAGCCGGAGGAGGTGTTGTTGTCGGAACCGCACGCGGTCAGCGCGAGAGCACCAGCCAGGGCGATCGTCGACAGACCGGCAAGACGCTGAGTCTTCACGTTAGAAGTACCTTCCACAGCAGGAGATGTTGATCGGGCGCAGGTGCGCCATCGATGCCAAGGTAGGGACGCAGGGTGACCAGGTGGTCTGGCCCAGTTGAACGACGCGTGAACGCCGGACGTCCACCGCGCGGATCTCGTCGCACCCTTGCCGTGGATGCGCCCGAATGAGCTAAGCAGCCCTCTCGCGCTCGACACTCGCTATGACCGAGATCATGCGATCGCGAGAGGGTCAGGGCAGGTGACGCTCGACGGCGACGATCCGGGCGGCCTCGCCCGTGCCGCTCACGTGGCAGACGAGGAGCTCACCCTTGCTCATGCCGAGGTCCGCCGCCTCGAGCAGGGTGCTCACGACCGCCTCGCCCTCCGGCTGCTCCACCGAGCCGAGCACCGAGAGCTCCTCCAGCAGCAGCGGCAGGACCGGGCCGTGGGAGCACAGGGCGGCGGGCACGCCGCGCTGCAGCGCCTTGCGCAGGTGCTTGACCGCTCGGTCCGGGTCCTCGACGAAGGCCTCCTCGGTGAGCCCCTCCTTGGTCTTGAGCTCCAGCCCGGCCGAGGCGGCGTATGGCGCCAGCGTGTCCACGCATCGTGTCGAGGACGAGGTCACCAGACGGCTCACGCCGAAGGCTCCGAGCATGGGCACGATCGCCTCGGCGCGGCGTTCGCCCCTGGCGTCGAGCGGTCGGAGGCGGTCGTCCTGGCGCCACTGGTTGCGGGGACGGGCCTTGGCGTGGCGGACCAGGACCAGCGGCCAGGTCGTGAGGGCCCCCTGGGCGGCATACCGCACCATGGCGCGGAGCTGCTCGCGGTCGCGGGCGTAGTCGAGCCGCGCCATCGCGTCCGAGACGGGCAGCCAGGCCACCTCGTCGATCTCGTTGAGCAGCTCGCCGGAGCCGCCGACGACCTCCGCTGCCCAGTAGCGCACCTGCTTGCGGGCCACCTCGCCCTTGCGGTCGACGAAGGAGTAGGACGACAGGGGGAGGGGCCGGCCCAGCCGCACCTGCAGGCCGGTCTCCTCCTCGACCTCGCGGACGGCGGCCGTGGGCCAGTCCTCGCCCGCGTCGAGCTTGCCCTTGGCCCACGCCCAGTCGTCGTAGGCAGGTCGGTGCACCATCGCCACCTCGAGGGTGCCGCGTCGTCGCCGCCAGGGGACGGCGCCGGCCGCGGCGATGAACGGCGCGTCGGCGCTCGCGGCCCCGGACGCGCGCCCTCCCGCACCCGCTCCCGGTGCCTGGACTGTCATCGCGCTCCTCGCTCGTGCTCGCTGGTGTGGTGCCGGCCCAGGTCAGACCCGGGTGCGCTTGCGCCGCTGCTTGAGGTGCATCTCGATGAGCGCCGCCTGGTGGTCGAGCAGGGGCTGACCGTCCTCGCCGCGGTGGTGGCGCACCCAGCGGTCGTCCTGCAGGTGCCAGCTCGAGGTCGTGTCGGCCATGCCCTGCGCCATGAGCTCCTCGAGCTGCTTGACGTGCTCGGGACGGGTGATGCGCATCAGCGACTCCACGCGGCGGTCGAGGTTGCGGTGCATCATGTCGGCGCTACCGATGTAGACGGCGGGGTCGCCGTCGTTGCCGAAGATGAAGATCCGCGAGTGCTCCAGGAACCGTCCGAGGATCGACCGTACCCGCACGTTGTCCGACAGGCCGGGCACGCCGGGCCGAAGCGCGCAGATGCCGCGCACCAGCACGTCGACCTGCACGCCAGCCCGCGAGGCGCGGTAGAGCGCGTCGATGATCGCCTCGTCGACGATGGAGTTGGCCTTGAGGGCGACGCGGGCGGGCCGGCCGGCGCGGGCGAGCTCGGCCTCGTGCTCGATGAGCTCGATCAGCCCGGAGCGGAGCGAGCGAGGGGCCACGAGCAGGCGCTTGAACTTGCTGCGCGGCGCCCAGCCGGAGAGCTGGTTGAACAGGCGCGTCAGGTCCTCGCCGACCTGCGGGTCGCAGGTGAGGACGCCGAGGTCCTCGTAGAGGCGGGCGGTCTTGGGGTTGTAGTTGCCCGTCCCCACGTGGCAGTAGCGGCGCAGGCCGTCCGGCTCCTGCCGCACGACCAGCGACAGCTTGGCGTGGGTCTTGAGCCCGACGATGCCGTAGACGACGTGGACGCCGTAGTGCTCGAGGCGGCGGGCCCAGGCGATGTTGTTGGACTCGTCGAAGCGCGCCTTGATCTCGACCACGGCGACGACCTGCTTGCCGGCCTCGGCGGCGGCGATGAGGGCGTCGATGATCGGGGAGTCGCCCGAGGTGCGATAGAGCGTCTGCTTGATCGCGAGCACCTTGGGGTCGGCGGCCGCCTGCTCGAGGAAGGCCTGCACCGAGGTGCTGAACGAGTTGTAGGGGTGGTGCAGCAGGATGTCCTTGCGCCGGATGGCGCCGAAGACGTCGCCCGCCTCGGAGCGCTCGCGCGGGGCCAGGTCCGGGTGCGTGCGGGCACGGAACGCGGGGTAGTGCAGCGAGGTGCGCTGCAGGTCGGCGACCGTGTTGAGGCTGCGCAGGTCCAGCGGGTTGGGCAGGCGGTAGACCTCGTGCTGCTCGACGCCGAGCTCGCGGACCAGCAGCTCCAGGACGTGCGCGTCCATGCCCTCCTCGACCTCGAGGCGCACCGGGGGGCCGAAACGGCGGCGGGTGAGCTCCTTCTCGAGGGCCTTGAGGAGGTTCTCGGCGTCGTCCTCCTCGACCTCGAGGTCCTCGTTGCGGGTGACGCGGAACAGGAAGTGCTCCTGGACCTGCATGCCGGGGAAGAGCAGGTCGAGGTGCGCCGCGATGATGTCCTCGAGCGGCACGAACCGCACGTGGTAGACGTCGACCTCGCCCGACGCGGACACCTGGTGCAGGCGCGGCAGCAGGTCGGGGACCTTGATGCGGGCGAAGTGCTCGGCCTGCGTGCGGGGGTTGGTCAGGGTCACCGCGAGGTTGAGCGACAGACCGGAGATGTAGGGGAAGGGGTGGGCCGGGTCGACGGCGAGGGGCGTGAGGACGGGGAAGATCTCGCTGCGGTAGACCGCGGACAGGTGGGTCTGCTCGTCGTCGGTCAGCTCGTGCCAGCGCACGATGCGGATGCCGTTGCTCTCGAGCTCGGGCTCGACCTGGTCGCGCAGCAGGCCGTGGGCCCGCAGCATGAGCTCGTGGGCGACCCGGCTGATCTCGTCCTGCAGCTCGTCGGGCTCGAGACCGGACGCCGACCGGATCGCGAGCCCGGTCGCGATGCGCCGCTTGAGGCCGGCGACGCGCACCATGAAGAACTCGTCCAGGTTGCTGGCGAAGATCGCCAGGAAGCGGGCCCGCTCGAGCAGCGGCACGTCCGGGTCGGCGGCCAGCTGCAGCACGCGCTCGTTGAACTGCAGCCAGGACAGCTCGCGGTCCAGGAAGCGGTCGTCAGGAAGCTCGTCGGTGGGCTCCTGCGCATCCGCAGCGACCCGCACGAACCGGCCGTCGGAGGACCGAGGTCGCGCCGGAGCCGTGCGGTTGGGGTCGTCGTCGGGGCCGACGACGGGGGATGGGGACGCCTGCGGCGCCTCGGCGGTGGTGGTCGAAGCGGTCGCGTCGTCAGCCTGCATGGCGCCATCGTTGCACTCCCCGCAGGGGCGGCGCGAGTACTGCACGTCCGTGGACACCGTGGTGAAACCCTGACGGGTGTACGTCGCCATGGCCGGGGTGTTGTCCGCCTCGACGTACAGCACAACCCGCTCGAGCCCGCGGTCGCGCAGGTGGTCCAGACCCAGCCGGGTGACCAGGGCGCCGAGCCCGCGACCCTGGTATGCCGGGTCCACCCCCACGACGTAGACCTCCCCGGTGCCGGGGCCGGCGTCCTCGGGGTCGACCTTGGTCCAGTGGAAGGCCGCCAGCCTCGGCTCGGGCCTCGAGACGTCCTCCACCAGGATGAGGCCCTGCGGCTCGAACCATCGGCTCGTCATCCGCTCCCGCAGCCCGGTCAGGTCCAGCGACCCCTGCTCGGGGTGGTGGGCGAAGGCCGCCGCGTTGACGGCGAGCACGGCCTCCTCGTCCCCGGGGTGGAACGTGCGCACGGCGAACCCGTCGGGCACGACCACGGGGGACCGCTCGCTGTCGCGCGGCTCGAGCGGGCGCCCGAGCTTGCGCAGGTCTCGGACGGGGGCGAGGCCTCGCGAGCGCAGCAAGGCCCGCGCTGCCGGAAGGTCCCCGTGCGCCCAGACCGCGACCTCTCGCCCCGCGGGCAGGACGGCGTCCAGCAGCGCCCCGCCGATCCCGCGTCCTCGGGCGGCGGGCGCGACGACCAGCTCGATGGCGTGCGGCGGGCCCCCGGCATACCCGACGATCTCCCCGTGGACCGTCGCCAGGACGTGCTCGCCGGGTCGCGCCAGGTCGAGCCGGGCCTGCTCCGACAGCGGCCCGACGCCGTCCGCCTCCGTCGCCGCGGAGACGACGTCCGCCACGGCCTCGACCTCGGCGGGGGACAGCTCGCTGCGGGCTTCGACGCTCATGCAGCACATTGGACCACGGACCGGTGACATGCCGGCCGGACGACGGTGGAGGACCGCGGAGGACGGTCGGAGCCCTACCTCGTGGACGCCCCGGCGTCGGTCCGTCCGACGTCCGCCGTGGATGCCGGGTCGGAGCCTGCCGGGTGCTCCTGAGCTGCAGCGGCGACCGGAGGACGGACCTCGTCGAACCGGTAGCCGACGTTGCGGACCGTGCCGATGACCGCGTCGTGCTCGGGGCCGAGCTTGGCCCGCAGGCGGCGCACGTGGACGTCGACCGTCCGGGTGCCGCCGAAGTAGTCGTACCCCCACACCTCCTGCAGCAGCTGGGCCCGGGTGAACACCCGCCCCGGGTGCTGCGCGAGGTGCTTGAGGAGCTCGAACTCCTTGTAGGTCAGGTCGAGCACCCGCTCGCCGAGCCGGGCGGTGTAGGCGCCCTCGTCGATGGTCAGGGCGCCGGAGGTGATGGCGCGGTCCGTGGGCTCGGCGGTGTCCGTGCGTCGGCTGCTGACGAGCCGCAGGCGGGCCTCGAGCTCGGCCGGGCCGGTGGTGTCCAGCAGGATGTCGTCGAGGCCCCACTCGGCGTTGACGGCGACCAGGCCACCCTCGGTCAGCACGGCGAGCAGGGGCGCCTCGATGCCGGTGGCCCGCAGGACCCGGCACAGCGACTTGGCGACCGCGAGCTCGCGCCGGGCGTCGACCAGCACGGCGTCGGCGCGTGGTGCGTCGATGAGCGCCGCGGGCTCCGCGGGCAGCACCCGGACGTGGTGGGCCAGCAGGCCGAGCGCAGGCAGCACCTCCGCGCTCGCGGTGAGCGCGTTGGTGAGCAGGAGCAGCTGAGCCATCGCCGGTCAGCGTAGGCGCTGCGGCGTCGATCGCGGCGGATGCGACCATGGGGCGAGAACACGCCGACCTGGAGGGACTGCGATGGACCAGCTGACCGACCGCGCCACGACGACGCCGGGGCCCCAGGTGCGGCTGCGCTACTGGGCCGGCGCCCGGGCCGCGGCCGGGGTCGAGGAGGACCTGGTCCGTGCGTCGTCCGTGCGTGAGGCGCTGGACGCCGCGGCCCTCCTGCGGCCAGGGCTCGTTGCCGTGATCCCCGCCTGCAGCGTCCTCGTCGACGGCCGAGCAGTGCAGCGGGACGCGCCCCTGGCCGGGGCGACGCTCGTCGAGGTGCTTCCGCCCTTTGCGGGCGGCTGATGCGAGGATGCAGACGTGCCCGCACCTCAGCCCTCGACGCCCCGCCCTGCCGACGGCAGCGACGCGCAGCGTGTGACGGAGCCGCGCACCGAACCCCTGACGGTGGAGCCGCGGGGCCTGCGCGAGCACGCCGGCGCGGTCCGGCACGACCTGACGCAGCGCGCTCGCCGCCGCCTCGAGATCGTCCGCCCCACCACGGTCCGCCAGCTGCCACCGCGCACCCCCGTGACCCTGACGGTGGTCGCCTTCGCCACGCTGCTCGTGGTCGCGGTGGCGGCCCGGGGTGCGGCGACCGCCGTGACCGTGGCGTCGGTGGCGCTGGCCTCGGGAGTCATCGCCCTCGGCTGGACCCGGCTCGTCGGGCTGCCCAGCCGCCGCGGCACGCTCGTCACGGCCAGCATCTCGGCGGCCCTGCTCCTGGCCTCTGTGGCGCTGCCGGACGACGGGGGCTCCCTGCGCTGGGTGCCCGCTGCGCTCGCCGTCGGGGTCGTCGTGTCCTTCCTCCACCAGCTCGTGCGCCGCGACGGACGTCCGCGCGTCGTCGTCAGCCTCTCCGGCACCCTGCTCGCGCTCGGGATCCTCGCGGCGGGGGTCACCTGGGTGGCACTGCCGTCGATGCAGGGCGGCCGGGACGCCGCCGTGGCGGCCTGGGCCGCGCTCGCCTGCGCGGCCGGGGCGGAGTGGCTGTGCCACCGGGCGCGCTGGTTCACCGCGCTGGCCCCGTCGGCGCTGCTGGCCGGTGCCGTCGCCGGCGGGGTCGTCGGAGCCCTGGTCGACGCCTCGCTGCCGCGGTGCGCGCTGCTCGGTGCGGCGTGCGCCGCCGCGAGTCTGGCGCTCCGCGTCGTCCTCGCCCCGCTGCCCGCCCTGGTCAGCCTGCGTGCGCAGGCGGTGAGCGGGGTCGCCTCCGTCCTGGTCGTCGGCCCGCTCGTCGAGACGGCCGCCCGCCACCTCCTGGCACCCTGACGGGGAGGCCCGGCGCGGCCCGTCGGCGGTAGAGTCGGGGACGTGCCTTTCGAGATCCCCACCGACCTGCCCTCCGAGCTGCTGCCCCTCGCCTGGATGATCGGACGCTGGGAGGGCGTCGGTCTCTTCTCCTACCCGACGATCGAGGACGGCCGGTTCGGGCAGGAGCTCGAGATCCGCCACGACGGCCGCCCCTTCCTGGAGTGGCACTCCCACACCTGGGAGCTCGACGAGCAGGGGCAGAAGGTCCGCCCCCGCGCCACCGAGCTCGGGTTCCTGCGCCCCGTGGGTGAGGAGTCCAAGGAGTGCGAGCTGCTCCTGGCGCACAGCACCGGCATCGTCGAGATGTACTACGGCACCGTCGAGCCCGCCCGCCTGATCATGAAGACCGACGGCGTCATGCGCTCCCCGCACGCCAAGGAGTACTCCGCCGGCTCGCGGATGTACGGCTACGTCAACGGCGAGCTGTTCTGGGCCATGGACATGGCGGCCGAGGGCCACGCCCTGCAGACGCACCTGTCGGCGCAGCTCAAGAGGGTCTCTTGACCCCGTCCCCGCACGACCCGGCCGACGTCGACGCGATCTTTCGCAACCACGGCCTGCGGGTCACGTCGCAGCGTCGGCGCGTCCTCGCGGCGATCGGCCGCCTGCAGCACACGACCCCGGACCAGCTGTCGCGCGAGGTGGACGGCGACGGGGGAGACGCGCTCCCGCTGTCGACCATCTACCGCAACCTCGACACCCTGACCGAGCTGGGCGTCGTCGCGGCGACCCGGCTGACCGAGGGCGCCCCGACATACCACCTCGTCCAGCACGCGACGCACCTGCACCTCGTGTGCAACGGGTGCGGCGCCATCACCGAGGCACCCCTCGCGGTGGCCGACGAGCTGGCCGAGGCGGTCTACGACCGCGACGGCTTCGTGGCCGACCTGCGCCACCTGCCGGTGCACGGCTGGTGCGCGCGCTGCGCACCGGGCCGCACCGAGATCCCCGACCAGGGAGGGACCGACCAGCATGACCACACCCACCAGCACCGGGCCTGAGACCTACCGCTCGCCCCTGCTCGACCGCCCCGGCGCCGTCGCGGGCGACCGTGAGGACGCCGGCGTCGCGGCCCACCACGGCGACCCCCTGCGCGAGCAGCGGCTCCTCGTCGAGGGGCTCGCCGCCGTCGACCTGTCCCACCGCGGGGTCGTGACGGTCACGGGGCCGGACCGGCTCACCTGGCTGCACTCCATCACCACCCAGCACGTCTCGACGCTGGCCGCGCGCACCTCGGCCGAGGACCTGGTCCTCAGCCCCAAGGGTCACGTCGAGCACGCCCTGCACCTCGTCGACGACGGCGAGACCACCTGGATCACCGTCGAGCCCGGCACGGCGCCGGCCCTGGTGGCGTGGCTGCGCTCGATGCAGTTCATGCTGCGGGTCGAGGTCACGGACGTCACCGACCGGTATGCCGTGGTCGGCGAGCCCATCCGCAGCGAGGGCGCGGAGGGCGAGCCGCCGACCTGGTGCGACCCCTGGCCGCTGATGGGGCCGGACTCGGCGCCATACGGCCCGATCGTCGGCCACCCGGGGGAGGAGCGCGCCTGGCGCGAGGTGATCGTGCCCCGGGGAGAGCTCGTGGCTCGTATGTCGGACCGCCCGCTCGCGGGGACCTGGGCCGCCGAGGCGCTGCGCGTGGCCGCGTGGCGCCCGCGGCTGGGCTTCGAGACCGACCACCGCACGATCGCCCACGAGCTCGACTGGCTCCGCACGGCCGTGCACCTGCACAAGGGGTGCTACCGGGGTCAGGAGACCGTGGCCCGCGTCCACAACCTCGGCCGGCCGCCGCGTCGTCTCGCGTTCGTCCACCTGGACGGCTCCGGGCACGTGCTCCCCGAGCGGGACGCCGCCGTCGAGGTCGAGGGCCGGGTCGTGGGCCGGCTGACCTCCGTGGCGCGGCACCACGAGGACGGGCCCATCGGGCTGGTCGTCCTCAAGCGCAACACCCCGACCGACGTCGACCTCACGATCTCCGGCATCAGTGCGTCTCAGCAGGAGATCGTGCCGCGCTGACGACCCTGTCCGGGACGATCTGTCGTGGTTGTGCCACGATGGGTCCATGTCAGCGTCGACGCTCATCACCGTGGCCACCACCGGGGCCGAGTCCAGCAAGACCGACGTGCCCACGCTGCCGACCACCCTCGACGAGCTCGTCGAGACGGCGCGCCGCTGCGAGGACGCTGGCGCGCGCCTGATCCACGTGCACGTCCGCGACGACCGGCACGAGCCCACGCTCGACGTGGGCCGGCTGACCGAGACGGTGGCTGCCCTGCGCGAGGCGACGGACCTGATCGTGCAGCTGTCGACCGGGGGCGCGATCACCGACCCCTTCGAGGCGCGCCTGGCGGTCCTCGACGCCGGCCCCGACTCCTGCTCGCTCACCTGCGGCACCACCAACTTCGGCGACGGGACCTTCCTCAACCCCTATCCCTTCATGCGCGACCTCTACGTCAAGGCGCAGGACCTCGGGGTGGTGCCGGAGTTCGAGCTGTTCGACCTCGGGCACGTGCACGCGCTACGGCGGCTGATCGACGAGTGCGGCCTGCCCCACGGGGGTGCGGTGCACTGCGACTTCGTCCTCGGCGTGCCCGGGGCCGCTCCGGCGACGCCGCAGGCGCTCCTGGCCGGCGTGGCGGCGCTGCCCCCGGAGACGACCTCGTGGTCCGCCACCGGCATCGGCCGGGGCCACCTGCCGATCATGGCGACGACGCTCGCGGCCGGCGGCCACCTGCGGGTCGGCATGGAGGACAACCTCCTGCTCGCGCGCGGGGTCAAGGTCGAGCACAACGTGCAGCTGGTCGAGCGGGCCGTGCGGCTCGCCGAGCTGATGCAGCGCCCCGCGATGACGGCGGCCGAGGCGCGCGCCCTGCTGCGCGTGGCGTGACTCACTGCTTGCCAGAGTTGCCCTGTGCTTGCAACTGCAAGCATACTGAGAGTCATGGCACGGCTACCCGTCTCCCGGATCCACGTCACGGATCTCGGTGCCTACTTGCGCGAGCAGCGCGAGGCGGCCCAGCTCAGCCTGCGCCAGCTCTCGGAGCTCGCGGGGGTGAGCAACCCCTATCTCTCCCAGATCGAGCGCGGCCTGCGCCACCCCTCCGCCGAGATCCTCAACGCCCTGGCCAAGGGGCTGCAGATCTCTGCGGAGTCGCTCTACGTCCGCGCCGGCTTCCTCGACGGGCCGCGCGACGGCTCCGATCCCCAGGGCCACGCGGACGCCCGTGACGGTCGGCATCCGGGCCTCCCGACCGTCGTCGACGCCATCACCGCTGACCCGGGGCTGAGCGCTCGCCAGCGGCGCACCCTGGTGGACCTCTACCACCAGTTCTCCGAGGCCACCGAGTCCACCCAGTCCACCGAGCCGACCGACGAGGCCGACCCGCCCCCGACCCCACCCGTCCGAGCACACGCAACGACCCGACGCACCAGGAGCACCCGATGAGCCCGTCCCGCAAGAAGCCCACAGCCGCACCCGTCTATGCCGCCGTCGGTGCCGCCGACCTGGCGATCGAGCAGCTCAAGAAGACGCTGGCCCAGGTCGAGGTCCTGGCCGACCAGGTCCGCAGGGACCTCGAGGACCGCGTCGCCAAGGCCGGCGCCGACGCCCAGGAGGCCGCCGCCAAGGCCGGCAAGGCCGCCCAGGACGCTCCCGAGCAGGCCCTCAACCAGGGACTCACCGTCGCGAGCCTCGCCTCGCACGCGTATGACGAGATGGCCCGTCGCGGCCAGCGCGTCGTCGGCCAGGGCGTGCAGGACATCCGCGAGGACAAGCGCGTCAAGGAGGCCACCGCGCGGGCCGAGTCCACCGTCAAGGTGGCCGCCGGGACCGCCGCCACCGTCAAGGGCTTCGCCGACAAGGCGATGGGACGCAAGGACAGCGCCGCCGTCACCGTCAAGGGCACGGTCGTCGAGGGCGAGCAGCCCGAGACGGCGCCCGCCAAGAACGTCCGGGCCGCCGCCGCCGCTGCCGGCGCCAAGGACGCGCCCGCGACCCCGCGCCGCCGCACCACCCGGCGCGCCACGACCGTCGAGGACGTCACGCCGACCGACGCCTCGGCCACGTCGCCTGCGTCCTCGGTGTCCTCGGCGTCGTCCAGCTCGCCCAAGGCGGCCACCAAGCCCGCCTCGAAGCGCCCCTCGCGCGCGTCGGTCACCACCAAGGCCGCCGCCGGCGAGTCGGGCAGCGGCACCACCTCGGCCCGCAAGTCGCCCTCGACGACGGCGCGCAAGGCGTCCACCCGTCCCTCGCGCAAGGCTGCGGACCCGGTCGCCGCGTCCTCGGGCAACGCCGCCGCGACCGAGACGGCTCCGGCGACGGGCACGACGACCTCCGCCCCGGTCCAGGCGTCCGTCGACGAGGCCGCTCAGTCCTGACGCCGCCCAGCCACCACCCGCACCCCCACCTCGAGGAGTCTCCTGCGTGCGTGCCGTCGTCTCCCGCGTGACCGCCGCCAGCGTCGTCGTCGAGGGCGAGGTCGTCGGGCAGATCACCGAGCCGGGACTGCTCGTCCTGCTCGGCGTGACCCACGACGACGGGCCGGACCAGGTCGCGACGATGGCCCGCAAGCTCACCGAGCTGCGGATCCTGCGGGACGAGCGCTCGGTCCTCGACGTGGGGGCCCCGGTGCTGCTGGTCAGCCAGGTCACGCTCTACGGCGACGTGCGCAAGGGGCGTCGACCGTCCTGGAGCGCGGCGGCACCGGGCCCGGTGGCGGAGCCGGTATTCGACCAGGTCGTGGCCGCCGTCCGGGCCGTCGGCGTGACCGTCGAGACCGGCAGGTTCGGCGCGATGATGGACGTCGTCTCGGTCAACGACGGTCCGTTCACGGTGATCGTGGAGGTCTGAGCCGTAGGCTGACCCCCGTGGACCAGCTGACCTTCTCCTTCCAAGGCCTGGTGGCCACCCTGCTCCAGCTCGCGGCCGTCGTCGCCGGCGTGGTCGGGTGCATCCAGGTCGCCATGACGCGTCCGGACGCGTTCCCGGCGGCCAGCAAGCTCTCCAAGGGCGCCTGGCTGGCGATCATCGTGGTGGCGACGCTGGTCGCGGGGGCCTTCGGCGTGCTGCACCTGCTCGGCCTGCTGGCCGCCATCGCCATCATCGTCTACTGGGTCGACGTCCGCCCGGCCCTCCAGCGGGTCCAGGGCCGGGGACGTCAGGACGGCCCCTACGGCCCGTGGTGACCCCCGCCGGTCGCCTGGCGCAGGTGGCCGGTCCGGCCGGCCCCCTCGACCTGCTCACCGTCGGCCGCGGCGAGCCGGCGACGGTCGTCGCGCACGGCGCCGGCTCCTCCATCGACACGACGCGGCCCTTCGCATCGGGGGTGCGCGGGGCGCGCACCTTCTTCCACTTCCGGGGACACGGGCGGTCGGTCGTGCCCGACCTGCCCTGGTCGTATGCCGACCTGGCCGCCGAGCTGCGGACCGTCGCCGACGAGGTGGGGGCCACCCGCGCGCTGGGGGTCAGCCTGGGCGCGGGCGCGCTGCTGCGCCTGCTCTGCGACGATCCCGACCGCTTCGAGCGGGTGGTGCTGGTGCTGCCCGCGGGGCTCGACCGGCCACGCCGGGGACCGGGCGTCGACGAGCTGCAGCGGCTGGGCCGCCGCATCGCCGAGGGGGACCGCGCGGCCGCCGTCGAGTTCTACCGGGGGGACGGCGGCGCGGGGTCGGCTGCCCCGGGCGCGGCGGCGGACGCCTGGGCGGAGCAGATGGCCGACGAGGTCGTCGCGGGGCGGCTCAGCGCGGTGGGGATCGGACGTGCGCTCACGACGGTCCCCGGTCAGGTCGCGGTGCCGGACGTGGCACTCCTGGCGCGGGTGACGGTCCCGGTGCTGGTGGTCGGCCAGGAGGACGACGTGATCCACCCCGCCTCGGTCGCGCGCCGGCTGGGCGAGCTGCTGCCGCAGGCCCGGGTCGAGGTGCTCCCGGCGGGCGGGCTGCTGTGGGCCCACCGGGCGACGGTGCGGACCCTGGTCAGCGGCTTCCTGAGCTTCTGACCCTGGTCACCAACTGCCCGTCCGCACCATCCGCACAGTCGCGTCAGTCGCGCTGCTCGCGGGTCACGGGGACCAGCAGCAGGGCGATCACGGCGAGACCGCCGACCAGCAGCAGCGAGTGCAGGACCCCGACGTGGTTGCCCAGGAAGCCCAGGAACGGCGGGCCGGCGAGGAACGCCAGGTAGCCGATCGTCGAGACGACGCTCACCCGCACCGCGGCCCGACGAGGGGCGTCGCTGGCGGCCGAAATACCGACCGGGAAGCCGAGGCTGGCTCCCACGCCCCAGATCGCTGCGCCGACGAAGGCCAGGACCGGTCCGCCGAAGACGACCAGCAGCGAGCCGATCGCGGCCATCACGAACAGCACGCGCAGCACCGGCACCCGGCCGTAGCGGTCCAGCGCGGAGGTGCCCAGCAGGCGTCCGATCGTCATGGCGCTGAGGAAGGTCGCGAAGCCGAGGATCCCGGCCCACTGCGGCAGGTCGTAGCCCTCGACGAGCGCGACGGACACCCAGTCGTTGGCGGTGCCCTCGGTCATGGCGGCGACGAGCACGACGACGCCGATGAGCAGGGTGCGCGGCTCGCGCCACGCGGAGGTGCTGGACGGGCGGGCCTCGTCGTCGGTGGCCTCGGTGTCCGCCTCCTCCACCGCACGGGGGAGGAAGCCGCGGACGGACAGCCAGCCGAGCAGCGGCCACAGCAGCGCCACGCCGGTGAGGTGCACCCAGACCGGGACGCCGGCCCAGGCGAGGCCCGCCGCGGCGAGCGCCATCAGCACCGTGCCGCCGCTGAACGCGGCGTGGAACCACGGCATGATCGCGCGCCCGAGGTGCTGCTCGACCGCTGCGCCCTCGATGTTCATCGAGACGTCCCAGGTGCCGATGCCGAGGCCGACGAGGAACAACCCGACCCCTGCCACGATCGCCGAGTGCGCGAGGTCGGTGCCGACGCCGAGGACCACCAGCCCGACGCAGAACACCGCGAGCCCGGACATGACCGTGCGGACGGCACCGATGCGGGCCGTGATGCTGCCCGCGGCGGGGAGGCCCAGCAGGGAGCCCGCCGACACGCACATCAGGAGCACGCCCAGCTGGCCGGGGTCGAGCCCGAGCGAGGACTTGATGGCGGGGATCCGGGACGACCAGGTGGCGAAGCCCATGCCGTTGACCGCGAAGACCGCCACCACGGCCCACACGGCCTGGCGCACGCGCTCGGGGGACAGGGTCGTGGTGGTCATGTGAGGTCCTCCGGGATGGTGTGGTCTGGCCGTGGCTCGGCGGCGTCATACGGCGGTGGGGCCTGGCGTCTGGAGCATCGCTGCGGGGTGCGATCGAATCGAATCGATTCGATCGAATCGTTTCGATTAGTTTGCCGACATGGCACGGACCGGTCAATCCACGACGCGCTCGCCCCAGCGCCGGCCCACCCTCCGCGAGGTGGCCGACCAGGCGGGCGTGTCGATCTCGACCGCGTCGCTCGTCTACAGCGGCAAGCAGGGCGTCTCCCCGGCGACGGCGGAGCGGGTGCGCGAGGCGGCCGAGGCCCTCGGGTATGCCGGGCCCGACCCCCTCGCCTCGTCGCTGCGGCACGGGCGGTCGGGGGTGGTCGGGGTGCACCTCGAGGGGACGCTCGGCTATGCCTTCCAGGACCCCTACGCCGTCTCCGTGCTGGACGGCCTCGGCCAGGCGCTCGACGAGCTCGGGATGGGGATGCTGCTCGTGCCGGAGGCGCCGGGGGAGGCCTCCCACGCGGCCCGCCTCGTGGCGGGACAGGCGCTGGACGCGCTGGTGTTCGCCCTGTGCGGTCCCACCACCTCCGCGCTCGTCGACCAGGTGGCCGCCCGGGGGATCCCGATGCTCGGCACGGGCGCCCCGGCCGACGACCGGGTCGTGCAGCTGCGCATCGACGACCGCGGCGCCACCGCCGCCCTGGTCGACCACCTGCTCGAGCTCGGCCACCGGGACGTCGCGATGCTGGCCATGCCGCTCGATCCCGGCGCTCGCACCGGACCGGTGACGGTGGCGGACATCGAGGCGGCGACCTACCCGGACGCGCGGGACCGGGCGCTGGCGTTCGTCGACCGGATGGGCCCGGACCGCCCGATGGTGCAGTCGGCGAGCCTGTCGATCGACGGCGCGGCCGAGGCGGCCGCGCTCCTGCTCGACGTCTCGCCGCGCCCCACCGCCGTGGTGGCCCAGTCGGACCTGCTGGCGGCCGGGGTGATCCGCGCGGCGGCCGACCGGGGGCTGTCGGTGCCGCAGGACCTGAGCGTCGTGGGCTTCGACGGCGTCGAGCTGCCGTGGTTCGAGGGGCGGCTCACGACGGTGGAGCAGGACGGGCGGGGCAAGGGGCGCCATCTCGGTGACATGGTGCGGCGTCTCCTCGACGGCGAGGACGTGCCCAACCAGGTGCACCCGACCCATCTCCGCCTCGGCACCACGACCTACCCGAGGTAGTCACACTCGCCCGACGTGGCACGCCAGGCCGATGTGACGACCTGAGGTAGGTATGACGAAGCCAGGCCGGTGTGACGAAGCCAGGCGGATCAGGACGGGGCGACCGCGGACCACGCGACCGTGAGCTCGCCCAGCCGCCACCGGGCCGGCCCGTCGAGCAGCGGCCACCCCGCCTCGCGCAGCCCGCGCGCCACCGCCACGAACCTCTGTCGCGCCCCATAGCTCGCCAGCGGCGCCTGCCGGGCCCACTCCGCGTCGACCGCGGAGAGCCAGTCGTGGACCCGCTCGCCCGGCACGTTGCGGTGGATCAGCGCCTTGGGCAGCCGCTCGGCCACCACACCGGGCCGGGCCAGGCCCCGCAGGTGCCAGGAGCAGGTCAGCGACAGCGGACCCGAGCGGTCGAGGGCGACCCACGACGCGAGCCGCCCGATCTCGTCGCAGGTCCCGTCCACCAGCAGCCCGTCGGGCGTGAGGCGCGAGCACAGCCGGTCCCACGCGTCCGGGACCTCTTCCTCGGAGTACTGCCGCAGCACGTTGAACGCCCGCACCACCGTGGCGGACTCGCCGTCCAGGGGCACCTCGAACCCGCCCAGGCGGAAGGACAGCCCCGGCACCTCCAGCGGCCGACCGAGCTCCACGCGGGACGGCTCGATCTCGATGCCCACGACGCGCACGTCCGGCCGCACGGCCGACAGCCGCTCGTGCAGCTCGACCGCGGTGACGGGGGAGGCGCCATACCCGAGGTCGACCGCGATCGGAGACGCGGCCGCCGACCTCAGCCGCCAGGCCTGCGGGCCGGCCAGCCAGCGGTCGCAGCGCCGCAGCCGGTTGGGGTTGGTCGTCCCGCGCGTCACGGTGCCGATGGGGGAGGTGCGGGCCACCGGTCCAGCCTAGGTCGCGCCCACCCCGCCCCGGACATCCACGCGCGCTGCCCCGCACGAGGGGAATGCCGCCCGGCACCGGCCGGTTGTCGCGAGCGGCAGCGCTCGGCGTCTCCGTCGGCACGCCACCCGTCGTCACCCACGGAGGTCTCATGCCCGGGCTGTACCGCGTCGCGATGCTGAGCGTCCACACGTCACCCCTCGCGACGCCGGGCCGAGGTGACGCCGGCGGCATGAACGTCTACGTCGCCGAGACCGCCCGCCGCCTCGCGCGCCGCGGCATCGAGGTCGACGTCTTCACCCGCGCCACCTCGGGTCGCCAGGCGCCCGCCGTCCGGCTCGACGACGGCGTCACCGTCCGCCACGTCACCGCCGGCCCCTTCGAGGGTCTCGGCAAGATGGACCTCCCCGGCCAGCTGTGCGCCTTCGCCGCCGGGGTCATGCGCACCGAGGCGATGAACCCCGAGGGGCACTACGACCTCGTCCACTCGCACTACTGGCTGTCCGGGCAGGTGGGCTGGCTGGCCGCCGACCGCTGGCAGGTGCCCCTCGTCCACAGCATGCACACGATGGCCAAGGTCAAGAATCTCCAGCTGGCCCAAGGGGACTCGCCCGAGCCTCCCGGTCGTGAGATCGGCGAGGAGCAGGTCGTCGCGGCCGCCGACCACCTGGTCGCCAACACCGAGATCGAGCGCCGCGAGCTGATCGAGCTGTATGACGCTGCGCCCCACCGCGTCGCCGTCGTCCCCCCGGGCGTCGACCTCGACGTCTTCCACCCGGGCGACCAGGGCGAGGCACGAGCCCGGCTGGGGCTGCCGTCGGACGCGGTGCTGCTGCTGTTCGTCGGGCGGATCCAGCCGCTCAAGGCCCCGGACGTCCTCGTCCGCGCCGCCGCCGAGCTGCTCTCCCGTCGTCCCGAGCTGCGGCCACGGCTGCGCGTCGCCGTCCTCGGCGGTGACAGCGGGGGCGGGTATGGCGACCCGGAGTTCCTGCGACGCCTGGCCGCCGAGCTCGGGGTGGGCGACCACATGGTCTGGCACCAGCAGAGCACCCGCGCCGAGCTGGCGGACTGGTTCCGGGCGGCCGACGTGGTGACCGTCCCGTCCTACAACGAGTCCTTCGGGCTGGTCGCCGTCGAGGCGCTGGCGTGCGGCGCGCCCCTCGCGGCCACCCGCGTGGGTGGCCTCCCGACGGCGGTCGGTGACGCGGGCGTGCTCGTGGACGGGCACGACCCGCGTGCCTGGGCCGACGCCATCGCGTCGCTGCTCGACCACGGCGACCTCCCCGGCATACGGGCTCGAGCCGCCCGGCACGCCGAGGCGTTCTCGTGGGAGGCGACCACCGACCGGCTGGTCGCCGTCTATCAGGACGTCCTCGCCCGACGACGTAGCCTGGCCTCGTGACCGACGACGTGCACAGCAGCAGCCCCACCACCAGCCTCACCACCAGCCCTGCATCCAGCCCTGCCGACCCCGACACCTCTGACACCTCCGACACCTCTGACACCGCCAAGGTGCTCGCCGCCGTCGAGGCCTTCGTCACCGGGCAGGAGCTCGAGTGGGAGCGCGGGGCGCGCGAGGGCGAGGTCGTGGTGACGCTGCCGGGGGAGCACAAGCTCAAGACCGTGCTGTCCCTGCTGGTGCGCGAGCGCGGCCTGTCCGGCAGCGCGTTCGTGATCCGCAACGCCGACGAGGCGCACGAGCGGTTCTACCGCACCCTGCTGCGGCGCAACCTGCGGATGGCGGGCGTGGCCTACGCCATCGACGCTTCGGGAGACGTCTACGTCACCTCGCACGTCCCGCTCGCCGGGGTGGACGAGGCCTACCTCGACCAGCTGCTCGGCACCGTCCTCGAGGCGGCCGACGAGCCCTTCGACGAGCTGCTGGAGATCGGCTTCATCACCTCGATGCGCAAGGAGTGGGCGTGGCGGATCTCGCGGGGCGAGTCGACCCGCAACCTCGACGCCTTCCGCCACATCCTGGACACCGGTCCGCAGGGCGAGGCACCGGGTGAGGGCTCCGTCCACGAAGGATAGGGTCGGAGCATGACCTACACGCTGATCCTCCTGCGCCACGGCGAGAGCGAGTGGAACGCCAAGAACCTCTTCACCGGCTGGGTTGACGTCGAGCTGTCCGACAAGGGCCGCGCCGAGGCCGCCTCCGGCGGCACGCAGCTCAAGGACGCCGAGCTGCTGCCGGACATCCTGCACACCTCGCTGCTGCGTCGCGCGATCAACACCGCCAACGCCGCCCTCAACGAGTGCGACCGCCACTGGATCCCGGTCAAGCGGTCCTGGCGCCTCAACGAGCGCCACTACGGCGACCTGCAGGGCAAGGACAAGAAGCAGACCAAGGAGCAGTACGGCGAGGAGCAGTTCATGCTCTGGCGCCGCTCCTACGACACCCCGCCGCCGGAGATCGCCGACGACAACGAGTTCAGCCAGGCCGGGGACCCGCGCTACGCCGACCTCGGTGACGCGATGCCCAAGACCGAGTGCCTCAAGGACGTCGTCGCCCGGATGATCCCCTACTGGGAGTCCGACATCGTCCCGGACCTCAAGGACGGCAAGACCGTGCTGGTCGCCGCGCACGGCAACTCGCTGCGCGCCCTGGTCAAGCACCTCGACGGCATCAGCGACGACGACATCGCCGGCCTCAACATCCCGACCGGCATGCCGCTGGTCTACCGCCTCGACGAGTCGCTCAAGCCCACCGTCCCCGGCGGCGAGTACCTCGACCCCGAGGCCGCCAAGGCCGCCGCGGAGGCCGTCGCCAACCAGGGCAAGTGACCTACCTCAGGTAGTCACACCCGCCCGGGTTGGCACGCCAGGCGGGTGTGACCAACCCCGGCCGGTGTGACCAACCCAGGCTGATCTGCTCAGGCCGTATGCCGAGAAGGCCCGACCCCACGCGGGGTCGGGCCTTCTCGCCGTACAGGCGGCAATCAGTCGTCGTCGCCGGCGTCGATGCCCGGGAGCTCGACGCCGTCCTGCGCCCACTCGCCGGTGACGAGGTAGACGACGCGGCGGGAGACCGACACCGCGTGGTCGGCGAAGCGCTCGTAGTAGCGCCCGACGAGGGTCACGTCGACGGCGGCCTGGATGCCGGCGTCCCAGTGCCCGCCGAGGAGGTGCTCGAACACCTGGCGGTGCAGGGCGTCCATCTCGTCGTCCTGCGTCTCGAGGGCGACGGCGGCCGCGACGTCCTTGCCGGCGATGATCGAGCCGGCCTGCGCCACGATCTTGTCTGCGGCGTGGCCCATCTCGGTGATGGTTCCGCGCAGGGTGGCCGGGATCGCCGACTCGGGGTAGCGGAGCCGGGCGACCTTGGCGATGTGCCGGGCGAGGTCGCCCATGCGCTCGAGGTCGGCGCTCATGCGCATCGCCGTCACGACCATGCGCAGGTCGGTGGCGACGGGCTGCTGGCGGGCGAGCAGGTCGACCGCGGTGTCGTCCAGCTCACGACGCATCTGGTCGATGGCCTGGTCCGCCTCGATGACGGACT
Organism: Arsenicicoccus sp. UBA2120; assembly: GCF_002330965.1. Taxonomy (NCBI): domain Bacteria; kingdom Bacillati; phylum Actinomycetota; class Actinomycetes; order Micrococcales; family Intrasporangiaceae; genus Arsenicicoccus; species Arsenicicoccus sp. UBA2120. Next base: position 30,724 of record NZ_DCYC01000042.1, on the reverse strand, counting down.
CGGCGAGCTCGAGGTCGGCGTCGAGGAGGGCGATGGTCGCCCGGCCCATCGCCGAGCCGGTGAGGCGGGACATCTCGACGAGCTTGTCCGAGATCTGGTCGAGCTCCTCGTGGAACGCGTCGCGCATGGATTCCTCTCACTGCGGTGCAGGGGCGTCGGCGCAGTCGCGGTCGGCTGCCCAACTAGATCGTAGGTGCAGGCGCGCACGGGTGTCCCAGGATCGCGCCTCGGCGAGCGTCCCAGGGCTGCGTTAACGAGCTGAGGACCACGGATGAACACTTGGCGATCACACCGTGTGATCACCGCGCCGGCGTGCGTGTCGGGGGTCGTCACGGCCATGCTGACCTGCGAGGCGTGCGTCGGCCGGTTCCGCTGCTGCGTATCCTCGTCGCGTGGATCCCGTGGTGACGTTCGGCGCTGTCGCGCTGGTCGGTGCCCTGACGGGGTCCGCCATGACCACAGGTTGGTCGGACCGTTTCCGCCGTCGTCACCGAGAGGGACAGGCTCCCGTGAGCACGAGCCCGGACACCGCCGAGCTGCAGCCGGGGGTCGAGGACGTCCTCGCGGTCCTGCGCTCGATCGGCATCGTCCTCGACGCCTCCGACGCGGTGGTCCGGTCGACGCAGGCCGCGGTGCAACACGGGCTGGTCCGCGAGGGCGAGCTGGTCCATCGTGAGCTGGTCGCGCTCGCTCGTGAGGTGCGGCGCTCCGGGGACGTCCATGAGACCGAGCTGGACCTCCCGCGGGGCCCGCTGGGCCGGGGCCGGATGGTCGCCCACGTCCGCGCCGCACGGCTCTCGAGCGGGCACGTCCTGCTGCTCGTCGACGACCGCACGCACGCCAACCGGGTCGACGAGGTCCGCCGCGACTTCGTCGCCAACGTCTCGCACGAGCTCAAGACACCGGTGGGCGGCCTCGTGCTGCTGGCCGAGGCCGTGCAAGGTGCCGCGGACGACCCGGAGGCGGTGCACCGCTTCGCCGGCCGGATGAAGGTCGAGTCGGAGCGGCTGACCCGCCTCGTCAAGGAGATCGTCGACCTGTCCCGCCTGCAGGTGGCCGACACCCTGACCGAGCCGGCGCCCGTGGACGTGGCGGGGGCGGCCGCGGACGCCGCGGACCGGTGCCGCCTCGTGGCCGAGGGCAAGGGCATCGAGATCAGCGTGACCACGGGGGACCGGGCCATCGTCTACGGCGACCGCGAGCTGCTGACGACCGCGATCCGCAACCTCGTCGACAACGCCGTGGCCTACTCCGACGACGGTGCACCCGTGCGGGTCATCGTGGAGCGCCAGGGCGACGTGGTCGAGGTGGTGGTCAGCGACCTAGGGGCGGGCATCCCCCCGGACGAGCAGGACCGCGTCTTCGAGCGCTTCTACCGCGTGGACCCCGCGCGGTCACGATCGACCGGCGGCACGGGCCTCGGCCTGTCCATCGTCAAGCACGTCGTCGCCAACCATGGCGGCGAGGTGCGGCTGTGGAGCCAGACGGGGCAGGGGTCGACGTTCACCCTGTCCTTCCCCGCCGCCGCGCTGACCGACCTGGGCGAGCAGCAGCCGCGCCCCTAGCATCGAGCACGACCGGAGGTCTCCGGACGAGGAAAGGTAGTGAGCATGACCCGCATCCTGGTGGTCGAGGACGAGGAGTCCATCTCCGACCCGCTGTCCTACCTGCTGCGCAAGGAGGGCTACGACGTGGCGATCGCCGCGACCGGCCCCGAGGCGCTGGCGGAGTTCGAGCGGTCGAGCACCGACCTGGTGCTCCTCGACCTGATGCTGCCAGGCCTGTCCGGCGTCGACGTCTGCCGTTCGATCCGCCAGCGGTCGTCGGTCCCGATCATCATGCTCACCGCCAAGGACAGCGAGATCGACAAGGTCGTGGGCCTCGAGATCGGCGCCGACGACTACATCACCAAGCCCTACTCCAGCCGCGAGCTCCTCGCCCGGATCAAGGCGGTGCTGCGGCGGATGAGCGAGCCGGACGACCTCGTGCCGGCAACCCTCGAGGTCGGGCCGGTCCGCATGGACGTCGAGCGGCACACGGTGTCGGTCAACGGGGGTCCGACCGCCCTGCCGCTCAAGGAGTTCGAGTTGCTCGAGATGCTGCTGCGCAACGCCGGCCGGGTCCTCACCCGCATGCAGCTCATCGACCGCGTCTGGGGCAGCGACTACGTGGGGGACACCAAGACGCTGGACGTCCACGTCAAGCGGCTCCGCGCCAAGATCGAGCCGGACCCCGGCGCCCCGGTGCACATCGTGACGGTGCGTGGGCTGGGCTACAAGTTCGAGGTCTGATCCCCACCGACCCGCGCCCGGGAGCCTCCGGGGCGCGGGTCGGGTTCCGCGCGTGCTGGTCCGGCCGTATGCCGGTCCGTCAGCCCGCAGACGTGGTCGCGGTCTCGGACGGGGTCGCGGCGGGCGTGCTCGGCGTCGGCGCGGTGGCGCTCTCGCTGGTGCTCGGGGTGGTCGTGGCGCTGCCGGTCGCGGTGCCGGTGGGCGTCGCCGTGGCGCTGCCGGATCCGCTCGGCGCGGTCGGCGTCACGGTGGCGTAGTACCCGGTCGGCGGGAGCACGGGGACGAGGGGGTTCTGCATGCCGTTGATGGCGGTGCCCACCTGGAGGTTGACCATGGCGCCGGGCTTGACCGGGACGCTGGGGACCGAGACCTTCTCGGACGCCAGGGAGACCGCCTGGCCGGGCTCCACGGTCGTGGTCACGGGGGAGCCGGACTCCCCGAGGGAGAAGGACACCTGAGCGGGCTGGTTGCCCTGGTTGACGACGAGGCCGTTCAGGGCGCCGCCCTTGCCCTCGCCCGCGCTGACGACGAGCAGGTCGCGGACCTTGACCGGGCCGAGGTCGAGCTCGACGCCGTCGGCCGGGGCATAGCTGACGTCCGTCTGCTGCGGGGACATCGTGTTGCACGCGGTGAGGCCGACCGTGGCCAGGGCCGCGGTGCCGAGGGTCAGGGTGGCGCGGCGGACCCGGGCGGCACGAGCCATCGGGGTCGCGGGGCGGTGGGAGTCGTCACGGGTCACGGCGACACCATATCGCCTCGCGCCTCACCCGGCTCGGCCCACGCGCGCCTCATCCGGCTCGGCCCACGCGCGCCACACCCGGCCCGGGCCACGCGCCCACCGCAGCGACGTCCAAGACCGGCGACGCGCGCGTAGCGCGTCGTTGACCATTCGTCAAGACCCTGTTGAACGATCCCACGTTGTGGTTCGTGGGCCCTGACCTGCACAAATGCCCGTCCTCGGGCTTTATCCGGGCTGATTTGCGTGATATGATGGTGGTCGCGAAAGGGGCTTGACTACATGGCGTTCAAGGTCGGAGAAACGGTCGTCTACCCGCATCACGGGGCGGCGCTCATCGAGGAGATCAACACCCGGACCATCAAGGGTGTCGACAAGATCTACCTGAAGCTGAAGGTGTCCCAGGGTGACCTGACCATCGAGGTCCCCGCCGAGAACTGCGACCTCGTCGGCGTGCGCGACGTGGTCGGCCAGGAGGGCCTGGACCACGTGTTCGAGGTCCTGCGGGCCACGTGCGCGGAGGAGCCGACCAACTGGTCCCGCCGCTACAAGGCCAACCTGGAGAAGCTCGCCTCGGGTGACGTCAACAAGGTCGCCGAGGTCGTGCGTGACCTGTGGCGCCGCGACAAGGACCGCGGCCTGTCCGCCGGCGAGAAGCGCATGCTGGCCAAGGCTCGTCAGATCCTGGTGTCCGAGCTCGCGCTCGCGGAGAAGACCGACGAGGAGAAGGCCGAGTCGATCCTCGACGAGGTCCTCGCTTCCTGAGGCGCTCCACCCCGCAACGTCCGGAGGCCCCCACCGCTGCCCGCGGTGGGGGCCTCGCCGCGTCTACAGTGACCTCGTGAGCGTCGCCGTCATCATCGTGGCCGCCGGGTCGGGCAGCCGACTCGGGGCCGACCTGCCCAAGGCCCTGGTCGAGGTCGGCGGGCGCACCCTGCTGGAGCACAGCCTCCGCACCGCGCTGGAGGTGTCCGGCCTCGTGCAGGTCGTCGTTGTCGCGCCGGCGACCCACCTCGAGGCGGTCATCGAGCTGATCGACGGCATCCGCACGAGCAGTGCCGTGCACGTGGTCGCCGGGGGCGCGGACCGCACGGCCTCGGTGGCGGCCGGTCTCGCCGCCCTCGACGACGGCCTCGGCGACGAGCTCGACGACGCCGACGCGCAGGGGGACCTCGCCGAGCCGCAGGTCGTGCTCGTCCACGACGCCGCCCGCTGCTTCACCCCGCTGGACGTCTACGAGCGGGTGGTCGACGCGGTGCGTGACGGCTGGGTCGCCGTGGTGCCCGGGCTGCCCGTCGTCGACACGGTCAAGGTCGTCGACGAGCGCGGGGTCGTGCGCTCCACCCCGCCGCGCGAGCAGCTGCGCGCCGTGCAGACGCCCCAGGGCTTCGTGCGGGACGAGCTCGAGGCGGCCCACGCCAGCGGGATCTCCGCCACCGACGACGCCGCCCTGCTCGAGGCGCTCGGCCATCACGTCCTCGTCGTCGAGGGAGACCCCTTGTCGTTCAAGGTGACCACGCCCGCGGACCTGGACCGTGCGCACCGGCATACGGCCTCGCTGTCCACCACCCCCGACCTCGAACCGGAGACCGTCGTATGAACCCCGTCGTCCCCCGCGTGGGCATCGGCACCGACATCCATGCGTTCGCGGCGGCCGGGTCGGGGCGCGAGCTGTGGCTGGCCGGGCTGCTCTGGGAGGGGGAGGTCGGGCTCGAGGGGCACTCGGACGCCGACGTCGTCGCCCACGCGGCGTGCAACGCGCTCTTCTCGGCGGCGGGGCTCGGTGACCTCGGGCAGCACTTCGGGACCGGACGACCCGAGTGGTCGGGGGCGAGCGGGGTCACGCTGCTCACCGAGGCCTGCCGAATCGTGCGGGAGGCGGGGTTCGAGATCGGCAACGTCGCGGTCCAGGTCGTCGGCACCCGCCCCAAGGTCGGCCGGCGGCGGGCCGAGGCCGAGGCGCTGATGAGCGAGGTGGTCGGCGCTCCGGTGTCGATCAGCGGCGCGACCACCGACGGGCTGGGGTTCCCCGGCCGCGAGGAGGGCGTGCTGGGCATCGCGACCGCCCTCGTCTACCTCAGGTAGGCACATCGGCCCGGCTTCGCACGGCAGGCGGATGTGGCCAACCCGGGCTGATCTCGCGCCCGCTGGCAGCCCGGGCCGCCGGGGTTGGGAGAGTCGCCTGCGGCGAGGACACTGGCCGTATGACGAACCCCGCCCGCCACCACGCAGGCCCGCGGCACGCGTGGGTCGCCGCCACGATCACCGCCGCCGTCGCGGCCGCGTCCGCCCTCGCCCCAGGGGCGTCGGCCCTCCCGTCAGCCGACCCACCGTCCGCGGTCCGGCCAGCCGGCAACCGATCGCCGCTCGCGGGCACCACGATCGTCGTCGACCCTGGTCACAACGGGGGCAACGGCCGCAACCCCAAGGCGCTCGCCCGCAAGGTCTACGCCGGCAACGGCCTGTGGAAGACCTGCAACACCGTCGGCACCCAGACCGCGGCCGGCTACCCCGAGCACGCGCAGGTGTGGGACACGGCCACCCGGCTCGCGACGGTGCTGCGGGCCCAGGGCGCGCGCGTGGTGCTGACCCGGGCCGACGATCGGGGCTTCGGGCCGTGCATCGACCGGCGGGCCGCCATCGGCAATCAGGCGCGGGCGACGCTGGTCGTGTCCATCCATGACGACGGCAACCTCTCGCCGCGGGCCAGGGGCTTCCACGTCATCCACTCGCCGCGCATGGCGGGCGGGCCGGCCGTGCAGCAGCGGTCCGAGCGGCTGGCCGTGGCGGTGCGGGACGCGTTCGCGGCCGGGACCGGGATGCCGCGCTCGACCTATGTCGGGCGGGGGACCGCACTCAGCCGGCGCACCGACATCGGGGGCCTCAACCTGTCGACCGTCCCCGCCGTGATGCTCGAGGCGGGCAACCTGCGCCACCCGCGGGACGCCCGCCTGCTGGGGTCAGCGGCCTTCCGGCAGCGCGAGGCCGTGGCGCTGGCCGCCGGCATACGGCGATATCTGGGGCGTTGACGGAATCGACCCGCCCTGGTCACATCCGCTGGGGTGCCCGTTGGCTGCCAACCCGGGCGGACGTGACTACCTCGGGCAGGTCCGCTGGAGGCGAGGCCCCACGCCTGCCGCCGGTAGCATGGGGCGGGTGAGTCTCCACATCTACGACACCGCCACGCGCGAGCTGCGCGAGTTCCAGCCACTGCACGAGGGCAAGGTCGGCATCTACATCTGTGGCCTCACCACCCAGGGCGCCCCCCACATCGGTCACGTGCGCTTCGCCGTCGCGTTCGACATCCTGCGGCGCTGGCTGACCGCCGGCCACGGCTACGACGTGACCCTGGTGCGCAACGTCACCGACATCGACGACAAGATCCTGCGCAAGTCCGCCGAGAACGGCGCCGAGTGGTGGGCCTGGTCCTATGACCACGAGCGCCAGACCTCCGAGGCCCTGGACCTGCTCGGCGTGCTGCCCGCGACCTACGAGCCGCGCGCGACCGGGCACGTCCCCGAGATGGTCACGCTGATGGACACCCTCGTCGACAAGGGCCACGCCTACGCGGCGCCCGACGGCAGCGGTGACGTCTACTTCGACGTGCGGTCCTTCCCGGCCTACGGCGCGCTGACCCGCCAGTCGATCGACGACATGGAGGCTGCCGAGGACGCCGACCCGCGCGGCAAGCGCGACCCGCGCGACTTCGCCCTGTGGAAGGGGTGGAAGGCCGGCGAGCCCGCCACGGCCAGCTGGCCGACGCCCTACGGCACGGGCCGCCCCGGCTGGCACCTCGAGTGCTCCGCGATGGCTCGCAAGTACCTCGGCGACGAGTTCGACATCCACGGCGGCGGCGTCGACCTGCGCTTCCCGCACCACGAGAACGAGCAGGCCCAGTCGCACGCGGCCGGGCTCGGGTTCGCGCGCTACTGGATGCACAACGCCTGGGTGACCGTCCAGGGCGAAAAGATGAGCAAGTCGCTCGGCAACTCTCTGATCGTCACCGAGATCGCCCGCCAGACCAGGCCGCTCGCGCTGCGCTACTACCTCGGGGCCGCGCACTACCGCTCCACCATCGAGTTCCACGAGGGCTCCCTGGCCGAGGCCGAGGCGGCGGTCGAGCGGATCGAGGGTTTCCTGCGTCGTGCGGTCGAGCACGGTATGCCGGACGCGCCCGCCGAGCCGTTCCCCGCCGAGTTCCGCGCGGCGATGGACGACGACCTCGGGGTCTCCGGGGCCCTGGCCGTCGTCCACGACACCGTCAGGGCGGGCAACACCGCGCTCGACGACGGCGACCGTGAGCTGGCCCGACGTCTCGCGGCGCAGGTCATGGCCATGACGGACGTGCTCGGCGTCAACCCCCTCGACCCGCACTGGGACGCGAGCGGTGGCGAGGGCGACGTGGCGCGCTCCGCCCTCGACGTCCTCGTCCAGGCGCAGCTCGACCGCCGTGCGGCGGCCCGCAAGGAGCGGGACTTCGCCACGGCCGACGCCATCCGTGACGACCTGACGGCCGCCGGGATCCTCGTCGAGGACTCGCCGTCCGGGGCGCGCTGGACCCTGGCCCGCCCCGCCGCCGCGGGCACCACCGGCCCCACCGGCAACACCGACACCAAGGACTGATCCCATGCCAGGCAACTCCCAGCGCCGCGGCGCGATGCGCAAGGGCGCCTCCCGCAAGGGCGCCTCCGTCGGCAGCGGCGGCCAGCGCCGCCGCTCGCTCGAGGGCAAGGGCCCCACGCCCAAGGCCGAGGAGCGTCCCAACCACAAGGCCTACAAGCAGGCGCAGCGTGCCGCCAAGGCCGGCGCCTCGGGTGCCGCGGGTGGTCGCCCGGGCACCGGTGGGGCCGGCGGCGGTCGCGGCGGTGCCGGTGGTCACGGCGGTCGCCGCAACCGCACCAGCACCGAGACCGTCGCGGGCCGCAACTCGGTCCTCGAGGCCCTGCGCGCGGACATCCCGGCCAGCACGGTCTATGTCGCGAGCCGCATCGACTCCGACGACCGGGTCCGCGAGGCCCTCAAGATCGCGACCGAGCGCAACATCCCCATCCTCGAGACGCCCCGCGGCGAGCTGGACAGGCTCACCGACGGCGCGGTGCACCAGGGGCTCGCGCTGCAGATCCCGCCCTACGACTACCGCCACCCCTCCGAGCTCGTCGACCCGCAGACGCCGGGGATCCCGCTCGTGGTGGCGCTCGACGGCATCACCGACCCCCGCAACCTGGGCGCGATCATCCGCTCGGTCGGGGCCTTCGGCGGCCACGGGGTGGTCGTCCCCGAGCGTCGCAGCGTCGGCATGACCGCCTCGGCGTGGAAGACCTCCGCCGGTGCCGCCTCCCGCGTCCCCGTCGCGCAGGCCACCAACCTGACTCGCACCCTGCAGGACTACCGCAAGCAGGGCTACTTCGTGATCGGGCTCGACATGGACGGGGACGTCGAGCTGCCGCAGCTGGACCTCGCCGACCAGCCGCTCGTCGTGGTCGTGGGGTCCGAGGGCAAGGGCCTGTCGCGTCTCGTGGGCGAGACCTGCGACCAGATCGTGTCGATCCCGATGGCGTCCGGCAACGAGTCGCTCAACGCCGGCATCGCCTGCGGCGTCACGCTCTACGAGATCGCCCGCCAGCGCGCCGCCACCCGCTGACCTACCCCCGGCAGTCACAGCAGCCGGCCTTCGTCCCCCAGGCGGGTGTGACGAAGGCCGGCTGATCTGTGTGGTGCGACGTGCTGCGCCGTGGTGCGCGGCCGCTACGACTGGCGCGGCGGGACGGTCGTGACGCCGGTCCCGCACATCTTGTCGGCGAAGGTCTGGCGTCGCTCGTCCCACAGCGGCCACAGGTAGCCGAGGTAGAGCGGCAGGCTGTCGAGGTAGTGCGCCAGGTCTCGCACGAAGGCCATGCCCGTGCCGATCGGCTGGCCGGTGCGCTCGGAGACCAGCCAGGTCCCGGCGACCTTCTTGCCCCAGGACTGGCCGCGCCCGCCGCGCACCCAGCGGTTGTAGATCTGGATGACCAGCGCCAGCAGCCAGCCGACGCCCACCAGCACCAGGCCGGTCGTGATCATGCCCTGGTCGCCGCCGGTCGTCAGGATCTCACCGGTCGTGGGGTCGACGGTCGAGGTGCCCGACCCGCTGGCCATCACGCCGGCGCCGATCGTCATGAGGAGGGCGCCGGGCAGCGTCAGCAGTCCGTCGAGCACCGAGGCGAGCACACGCTTGCCCCAGGGCGCCAGCGCCGCCGTCGCCGTCGGACCCGAGCCCTGGCCGTATGCCGGGACCTGCCCGTATGCCGGGGCCTGCCCGTAGGAGTGGGACTCCCCATCGGCGGGGGCCTGCCCGTACGCCCCTGCCTGGCCGTAGGCCGAAGGCTCGGGCGTGGTGGCGCCGTACGGCGACGAGCCTGACGGCGTCGAGCCGGCGGGCGGTCCGGCATACGGGTTGTTGCTGTTGTCGGTCATGATCACTCCTCGTGATGGCTTCACGCGAAGCATAGGACCGGCAGGGCGCCCCTCGTGCGTGAATGCCCCCAGGTGATCACGATCTGTGACGAGTCAGTCGTCCAGGTGCGCGACGACCGGCATCTCCACCGTGTCGACGCCGACGACGGTCTCCTCGACCGGCTTGGTCGGCAGGATCGTCAGGATGTAGTCGGCCATCGCCTGCCCGATCGGCACGTCGTGGCCGTTGCGCTCGGAGAGGTACCACCGGTGCTCGAGCAGCTCGTGGAAGAGCTCGGCGGGCTCGAGCTTGCCGCGCAGGTCGGCGGGGATGGCGCGGGTGATCGGCAGGAAGATCTCGTTGAGCCAGCGCGTGGCGGTGATGGCCTCGTCCTCGCCCTGCACGTCCAGCGCCGCGCGATAGGCGTCGAGGTCGTTGAGCAGGCGGCGGGCCTGGTTCTCCTCGACGTCGAGACCCGTCAGGCGCAGGAGGCGGCGGCTGTGGTGACCGGCGTCGACGACCTTGGGCTGGATGCGCAGCGTGGTCCCGTCGATGTCGGTGGACATGGCCAGCTCGTCCACGTCGAAGCCGAGCTGGTTGAGCTGTCGGATCCGCTCGTCGACGCGCCACCGCTCGCCGACGTTGTAGGACTCGACGCCCGTCAGCTCGTGCCACAGCTGGGTGTAGCGGGCCATGATCTGGTTGGAGATCTCGACGGGGTCGTTGCCCTCGGGCAGCAGCCCGCCGGCCTCGAGGTCCATCAGCTCGCCGGCGATGTTGACCCGGGCGATGTCGAGGTCGTGGTCGCGCTGCCCGTCGGACAGCCGGTCGCGCAGCTCGCCCGTCTCCGCGTCGACGACGTACGCCGCGAAGGCCCCCGCGTCGCGCCGGAAGAGCGTGTTGGACAGCGACACGTCGCCCCACCAGAAGCCCTGCAGGTGGAGGCGCACGAGCAGCACGGCGAGGGCGTCGATGAGGCGGGTCGCGGTGTCGGGGCGCAGGGTCTGGCTGAACAGCGCGCGGAACGGCAGGGAGTACTGCAGGTGGTGGGTGATCAGGCAGGAGTCGAGGGGCTCGCCGTCGGCGCCCACCCGTCCGCTGACCACGCCGTAGGGGCGCACGCACGGGATCATGAGCCGGTTGAGCGCACGGAGCATGTGGTACTCGCGGAACGCGATCTCGTCCTTGATCTCCTTGATCGCGATCACGCCCTCGGGGGCGCGCAAGAACCGCACGATGTGCCGGGAGATGCCGCGGGGGAGCGCAGCCAGCCGCTCCTCGGGCCAGTCCTCCAGGGGGGTGGACCAGGGCAGGTCCAGCAGGGCGGGGTCGGGGCGGACCGCGGTGATCTCGAGCGCCATCCCCCCATCGTGGCAGAACACCCGGTCCGGCGTCGGTTGCCACATCTTGGCGGGCGAGACGAGCCTCGTCGCGGCGCGACCGGGGGGTCTAGGTTCAACGGCACACACCGCCGTATGCCGAGGAGGGCCACCGTGATTCGCATCCGTGAGGCAGCGTGCGCGTCTGCACCACCGGGGCCTACCGCCCCTTCACCTACAAGGACCCACGGACGGGTGCCTACAGCGGCATCGACGTGACCATGGCGCAGGACCTGGCCGCACGGCTCGGCGTCAAGGTCGAGTGGGTCCCGACGACGTGAAAGACGCTCATGCCGGACTTCACGGCTCGGTGCGACACCGGGATGGGTGGCATCTCGATCAGCACCGACCGGCTGCAGCAGGCCTTCTTCACCGAGCCGTTGCTGACCGAGGGCAAGACGCCGATCACGTTGTGCAGCAAGGTCGCCAACTACGACACCGTGGCGGAGATCAACAGGCCCGGCGTCCGGTCGATCACACCCATCGGCGGCACCAACGAGAAGTTCGCGGTCAAGCACTACCCGCAGGGGAGGATCATCCGGTGGAAGGACAACAACACGATCTTCGACGAGATCATCGCGGGCCGGGCCGACGTCATGACCACGGACGCCTCCGAGACGGTGTGGGTGGCGTCGACGCACCCGCAGCTGTGCGCGGCTGTGCGCGGTGCACCCCGACAAGCCCTTCGACTTCTCCCAGAAGGGCTATCTCCTGCCGCAGGGCGACGTCGTCTGGGAGGAGGTCGTGGACGGCTGGCTCGCGATCGCCAAGCGGGACGGGACCTACACAAAGGCCGCCCAGCCGTGGTTCAAGGACAAGCCCCTCACCCCGGCGCCCTGACCGTAGGGTCGACTGCCGCGAGCGGCGGCCGCCCCGCTGTGGGGTGACCGCCGCTCGCGCTGGGGATCCGCCTGGGTCGGTCACATCCGCCTGGCGTGCTAGCTCGGGTGGATGTGACTACCTGAGGTGGGTCAGTCGTTGAGGCGCAGGCCCGACTCGCTGTCGAACAGGTGGATGTGGTCCGCCTTGGGCGCGAAGAAGACCTGCTCGCCCTTCATCGGGGGGCGGCGGCCGTCGACGCGGGCGATGATCTGGCCCGAGCCGTGGGCGTCGTCGGTGGAGCCGTAGACGTAGGCATCCGCGCCGAGCTCCTCGACGACGTCGACGGTCACGGGCAGGCCCTCGTTGGACAGCTCGAGGTCCTCGGGACGGACGCCCATGATCACCTTGCGGCCGGCGTCGTTGAGCGCGTCGCGGGGGACCGGGGTGGTGTGCTGCCCGAGGCGGACCCCACCGTCGGCGACCGGGACCTCCATGATGTTCATGGCGGGGGAGCCGATGAAGCCGGCGACGAAGACGTTGTCCGGGTGGTCGTACATGCGGCGCGGGGAGTCGCACTGCTGCAGGATGCCGTCCTTGAGGACCGCGACGCGGTCGCCCATCGTCATGGCCTCGACCTGGTCGTGGGTGACGTAGACGGTGGTGACGCCGAGGCGACGCTGCAGCGAGGCGATCTGCGTGCGGGTCTGGACGCGCAGCTTGGCGTCCAGGTTGGACAGCGGCTCGTCCATGAGGAAGACCTGCGGGTTGCGGACGATGGCGCGGCCCATGGCCACGCGCTGACGCTGGCCACCGGACAGGGCCTTGGGCTTGCGCTCGAGGTACTGCTCGAGGTCGAGGATCTTGGCGGCCTCCTCGACGCGCTTGCGGATCTCACCCTTGTCGACGCCGGCGATCTTGAGCGCGAAGCCCATGTTGTCGGCGACGCTCATGTGGGGGTAGAGCGCGTAGTTCTGGAAGACCATCGCCACGTCGCGGTCCTTGGGGGAAAGGTTGGTGACGTCGCGGTCGCCGATCCAGATCTTGCCGCCGTTGACCTCCTCGAGGCCGGCGAGCATGCGCAGCGACGTGGACTTGCCGCATCCGGAGGGACCGACGAGGACGAGGAACTCGCCGTCCTCGATGTCGATGTTGAGCCGGTCCACGCTGGGCTTGTCGTTGCCCGGGTAGAGACGGGTTGCGTTGTCGAACTTGACCGTTGCCATGGTCTGCCTTCCTTCACCGGCAGGAACGTGCCGGACGATCCGTTGTAAAGGGGGTCCTGGAACCCGGCGGGCTCCAGGAGGCGATCCGGCGTTGCCGATGAGGTGGCGGACGTCGTTGTCGCTCGGGCCAGTATGCAACAGGTTGCAGCTCTGTCGACCTGCTCTGACCCTGATCTAGGGGGCTGCAACGGTTTAGGACCGTTCTAGACCCGGGTTCCCTGCAACTTCTTGCAAACCACCGGGCGATGCTGCAAGATCTTGCCAACGCGCACTTCGCGTGAGACCAACATCAAGGGAGATGACATGCACAAGCGTGCATTCGGGCCCGTCGCCGTCGTCGGTGCCTCAGCTCTGCTCATGACCGCCTGTGGCGGCGGTGGCGCCACCACGACCTCGTCCAGCACCACGCCTGCCGGTTCGGCCTCCGCCTCGTCCAGCGCTGGTGCCACGGCCGCCGCACCGACCACGATGAGCACCAAGGACGCGGCGCGCGACGCCAACGCCGACCTCGTGATCTGGTCCGACGCCGACCGCGCCCCCGCCGTCACCAAGTACGCGCAGGCCTTCGGCGAGGAGAACGGCGTGAAGGTCGCCGTCCAGATCGCCACCGACACCCGCCAGCAGTTCAAGGACGCCACCAAGGTGGGCAAGGGCCCGGACATCGTCGTGGGCGCCCACGACTGGGCCGGTGAGCTCGTGCAGAACGGCACCGTGAGCCCGATCCAGCTCGACCAGGCCACCCAGGACAAGTTCCTGCCGCAGGCCATGGCCGGCACCAAGTTCAACAACCAGATCTACGGCGTCCCCTACGCCATCGAGAACATCGGCCTGCTGCGCAACACCGCGCTCGCCCCCGACGCCCCCAAGACCATGGACGAGCTCGTCGCCAAGGGCCAGGAGCTGGTCAAGGCCGGCAAGGCGACGCAGCCGCTCATCCAGTTCGTGGGCAAGAAGGGCAACGCCTACTACTCCTACCCCTACCTCTCGGCCTTCGAGGGTGGTGGCATCTTCGCCAAGGGCGCCAACGGCGACTACGACCCCAAGCAGGTCCTGGTCAACAGCGCCGGCTCGGTCAAGGGCGGCGAGGTCCTCGCCAAGCTCGGCCAGCAGAAGGTCCTGTCGACCAACGTCGACGACACCAACATGGACCAGCTGTTCGGCACCGGCAAGGTGCCGTTCATGATCACCGGCCCCTGGTCGGTCCCCCCCGCCAAGAAGGCCGGCGTCAAGTACGCCATCTCGAACCTCCCGTCCCTCGAGGGCGGCAGCGCGATGAAGCCGTTCAGCGGGGTCCAGATGTTCTACGTCTCGGCCAAGGCCAAGAACGCGCAGATGGCGCAGGAGTTCGTCACCAACTACGTGCCGCGCAAGGACCTCCAGCTGGCGCTCTTCGAGGCCGGGCAGCGCCCGCCGGCCCTCAAGGAGGCCTACGACGAGGTCGCGGCGTCCAACCCGGACATCAAGGCGTGGTTCGAGGCGGGCAAGGACGGCGCTCCGATGCCCAACATCCCGGCCATGAACGCCGTGTGGGAGCCTTTCGGCCTCGCCACCGCCGACATCATCTCCGGCAAGGCCCAGCCCAAGGCTCGCCTGGACGCCGCTGCCAAGGAGATCACCACCAACATCGCCAAGGGCTGACCGAGCCCCGCATGACAGGTATGCCGGCTCGCGCCCTGCGGGCCGGCATGCCTGCACCACCCCCTTTACGACGACGTACTGGTTAGGACCCTCCTATGTCTCGGACCTCGGCCCCCGCGCTGGTCCTGAAGTGGGGTGGCATCGCGCTGGCGATGGCGCTCGTCTTCTGGATCGCGACGCGCATGTCGGCCCAGGGCATGTGGCTCGGCGTGAGCACGGTGGCCTTCGTCGGCCTGTGCATCCTCGCGGTCTACGCGACCCGCCGTGCCGTGCCCATGAAGTACCTGCTCCCCGGAATGCTCTGCCTGCTGGCGCTGCAGGTGTGGCCCATCATCTTCACGATCATGGTGTCCTTCACCAACTACGGTGACGGTCACCTCGGCACCAAGGACGAGGCGGTCAAGCAGATCGTCGCCAACTCCGTCCAGGTCGTGCCTGGCTCGACCCGCTACAAGGCCAGCGTGGCGGTCAAGGAGGGCACGGACCCCACGACGGGCGCCCTGTCCCTCCTGCTGACGGACCCGCAGGGCAAGAGCGTCGTCGGCGACGTGAACGGTCTGACGGACCTCGCCGACAGCGACGTCGAGAAGTCGGCGCTGGGCAAGATCACGAAGGCCAAGGGCTACACGGTCCTCACGGGCCGGCAGGCCAACGCGCGGTCCAAGGACCTCGGCCAGTTCGCCGTCCCCAGCAAGGACGGCAGCGGCATCAAGATGCAGGGTCTCTCGGCGGCGTACGAGGGCCGGGCGACCATCACCTACGACGCCGCCTCGGACACGCTGACGGACACCAAGAGCAAGCTGACCTACAAGCCCCAGGACAGCAAGTACGTCGCGACCGACGGCTCCGGCCAGTCCTTCTCCCAGGGCTGGCAGGAGAACGTCGGTACCAAGAACTACGCGACGATCTTCAGCGACTCCACTATGCGCTCCGGGTTCCTCAAGATGTTCGTCTGGAACATCATCTTCGCGGGCGGCACGGTCATCTCCACCTTCGTCCTCGGGATGCTGATCGCCCTGCTGTTCAACTCGCCCAACCTCAAGGGCAAGGCGGTCTACCGCACCCTGCTGATCCTCCCGTACGCCATCCCCGTGTTCGTGACCGCGCTCCTGTGGCGAGGCATGTTCAACCAGGACTACGGGCTCATCAACACCCTGACCGGCCTCAACATCGACTGGATCGGGGACGGGTTCTGGGCCAAGGTCGCCATCCTGATCACCAACCTGTGGCTGGGCTTCCCGTACATGTTCCTGCTGTGCACCGGTGCGCTGCAGTCGATCCCGAGCGACGTCAAGGAGGCCGCCAAGATCGACGGGGCAGGCTCCTTCCAGACCCTCACGCGGATCACCATGCCGCTGCTGATGGTGGCCGTGGGACCGCTGCTGATCGCGTCCTACGGCTTCAACTTCAACAACTTCACCCTCATCTACCTGCTCACCGAGGGCGGTCCCTTCGAGGGGGGCAGCGCGGGCATGGGCAGCACCGACCTGCTCGTGACGTACGCCTACCGCCTGGCCTTCTCGGGCGCGGCCCCCAACTACGGTCTCGCATCCGCCGTGGCCGTCGTGATCTTCGCGCTCGTGGCGATCCAGGCCCTGCCCGGGTTCCGCGCCACCAAGTCCCTGGAAGAGGTGCAGTGATGAGCCAGCTGAACCCCGGAACGAACAGCACGGCCGGCGTGGGAGACGTCCGCGGCCCGGTGGCGGCCACCCTCCCCCCGGAGGAGAAGCAGCAGCTCACCAAGCCGCGGGCAGGCGGGGCCGAGGGCGGGTCCCAGTGGTGGCGACACGTGCTCGGCATCATCGCCCTCGTCTGGGCGCTGTTCCCGATCCTGTTCCTCGTCTCCGCGGCCCTCAACCCGTCGGGCCAGCTGGCCTCGTCGGACCTGATCCCGCGACACTTCTCGTTGGAGAACTTCAAGTCCCTCGGCGCGGACCCGAGCCGTCCTTACTGGAGCTGGTTCAAGAACTCGGTGCTGATCTGCGGTGTCGGCGCGCTCCTGTGCACCTTCATCTCGGCGTGCGCGTCGTACGCCTTCTCGCGCATGCGCTTCCGCGGGCGTCGTGAGGGCATGCTCGGCCTGCTCCTGCTGCAGCTCTTTCCCGCGACGCTCGGGCTCGTGGCGATGTACATCACCTTCGCCAAGATCTCCGACGTCATGCCGGAGTTCGGGCTCAACACCTCGTGGGGCCTCATCCTGGCCTACCTCGGTGGGGCCATGGGCAACGTGTGGCTGCTCAAGGGCTACTTCGACACGGTGCCCAAGGAGATGGACGAGGCGGCGATCGTGGACGGCGCCAGCCACGCGCGGGTCTTCTTCACGATGATCCTGCGCCTGGCCATGCCGATCCTCGTGACGGTGTTCATGATCACCTTCGTCGGACTGTTCGGCGAGTTCATGCTCGCCAGCGTCTTCCTGACGGACGTCGACAACCAGACCCTGGCCGTCGGGCTCCGCGCCCTGTCCAAGGGACGTGACGCCAACGAGAAGTTCGGCTTCTTCGCCGCCGGCTCGCTGCTGTGCTCCCTTCCCGTGATGGCTCTGTACGCGCTGTTCCAGAAGCAGCTCGTCGGCGGCCTCACCCAGGGCTCGGTGAAGTGACCCGGGCCCTCACCGAGGACACCGTCGTGGTGGGGCTGCTCGACCAGCCCCACCACGACGGCTCACCGCTGTACGTGTCCACCCAGGCCCCGGCGCTCGGCCAGACGGTCCAGATCCGGCTGCGGGTGCCAGCGCCCGAGGACGCCTCGGACCGCGTCACGACGGTGCACGTCCGCACCACCCCCGACGGTGAGAGCCGCTACGTCGACGCTGTCGTGGTCCACGAGGACGAGCACGAGACGTGGTGGCAGGCCGAGGTGGTCGTCCACAACCCCGTGACGGGCTACCGCTTCCTGCTCTCCGGCGGACCCGCCGGCTACCAGTGGCTCAACGGCACGGGTCTGCACGACCGCGACGTCCCGGACGCCGCGGACTTCCGCCTGGTCGCGACCGACGCCCCGCCGCCCGAGTGGGCGCTCGACGCCGTCGTCTACCAGGTCTTTCCCGACCGCTTCGCTCGGTCCGCCGGGGCGGACGCGCGCCCCACGCCCGAGTGGGCCGTCCCCGCCCGCTGGGAGGAGCCGGTCACGCGGGACCGTCGCATCATCGGCGACCAGCTCTACGGTGGCGACCTGGACGGCATACGCGAGCATCTCGACCACCTCGAGCGCCTCGGCGTGGACGTGCTCTACCTGACCCCCTTCTTCCCCGGACGGTCCAACCACCGGTACGACGCCGACACCTTCCAGCACGTGGACCCGCTGCTGGGCGGCGACGACGCGCTGGCCCGGCTCACCCTCGAGGCCCACCGGCGCGGCCTGCGCGTCCTCGGGGACTTCACGACCAATCACACCGGCGCTCGGCACGAGTGGTTCGAGACCGCTGTGGCGCAGCCCGACTCGCCGGAGCGCTGGTTCTACCTGTGGGGCGACGACGGCGGCTACGTCTCCTGGCTGGGCGTCCCGTCGCTGCCCAAGCTCAACTACGACAGCGACGAGCTGTGGCGTCGCGTGCTCGTCGACCCCGACGGCGTCGTGCGGCGCTGGCTGGCGCAGCCCTACGCCCTGGACGGGTGGCGCGTCGACGTCGCCAACATGACCGGACGTCACGGCGCCCAGGACCACAACCACGCCGTGGCCCGCGAGATGCGCAGGGCCGTGGACGAGGCCGCGCCGGGGTCGCTCCTGGTCGGTGAGCACGTCCACGACTTCAGCACCGACATCCGTGGGGACGGGTGGCACGGTGCGATGAACTACGCGGGATTCACGCGGCCCGTGTGGACCTGGTTGCGGGACAAGGGATTCGCCCCCAAGTTCCTCGGATCTCCGCTCAGGGTGCCCCGGCTCGGGGGCGAGGCCGTCCGCGAGACGGTGGACGACTTCATGGCGCAGTCCCCCTGGACCGTGCGCGCCCACTCCTTCACCCTGCTCGGGAGCCACGACACCACTCGTGTCCGCACCCTCGTCGGCGAGGACGCCCGGCAGGTGGTCGCCGCGGCCGGGCTGCTGCTGACGATGCCGGGCATCCCGATGATCACCTACGGGGACGAGGTGGGCATGGAGGGTGACTCGGGCGAGGACGGACGCCGACCCATGCCGTGGGACGAGTCCTGCTGGGACACAGACATCTTCGAGGCCTATCAGGCACTGGTGCGCCTGCGGGTCGACCACGTGGCGCTGCGCCGAGGTGGTCTGCGGTGGGTCCACGCCGACGGCGACTCGCTGACCTTCCTGCGGGAGCACCCCGACCAGACGGCCCTGGTGCACGTGTCCAGGGGCGCCCACGCCCCCATCCGGCTCTCGACGCGTCACCTCCCCGGCGTCGAGGCGGCGGTCGCGGCATACGGCACCCGCCTGGGTCGCGAGGGTGGCACGATCACCCTCGCGGCGGACGGGCCGGGGGTGTCGGTGTGGGTCTGGCCCGGAGCTCCGGAGACGCCCTGGTGACGCGGGCCGTCACGACGCCGGCACCCACCCGACTGACCGTCCTCGAGGGAGACCACATGCGACCACCACGCCTGGTGGACATCGCCGCTCACGCCAAGGTGAGCGAGGCGACGGTCAGCCGTGTCCTCAACAACAAGCCCTACGTCGCGGAGTCGACGCGTCAGTCGGTGCTGACGGCGCTGGACGTGCTGGGCTACGAGCGGCCGCTGCAGCTGCGGCGCAAGACGGCCGGCCTCGTGGGCCTCATCGTCCCCGAGCTCGACAACCCGATCTTTCCCGTCCTCGCGCAGATCATCGAGACGGCGCTCGCGGTGCACGGCTACACCCCGGTGCTGTGCACCCAGACGCCCGGCGGCATGCACGAGGACGACTACACCGAGATGCTGCTCGACCGCGGCGTCGCCGGGATGATCGTGGCCAGTGGGCAGCACGCCGACACGACGACCAGCCCGGACCGCTACCAGCGGCTGCGCGACGCCGGGCTGCCGCTGGTGCTCGTCAACGGCTACTACCCGGGGATCGACGCGCCGTTCCTGTCCAACGACGACGTGGCGTCCATGGAGCTCTCGCTCACCCACCTGATCCAGCTGGGGCACACCGAGATCGGTCTCGCCGTCGGTCCCGAGCGCTACGTCCCGGTGATCCGCAAGATCGAGGGCTACCGCGCGGTGATGGCGAGGCAGCTGGGCCGCACCGACGTCGACTCCCTCATCGAGGCCACGTTGTTCAGCGTCGAGGGCGGTGCGTCTGCCGCGACCCGACTGATCGGCAAGGGGTGCACGGCGATCGTGTGCGGGTCGGACCTGATGGCGCTCGGGGCGATCCGCGCGGCGCGGGCCCGCGGGCTGCGGGTCCCCGAGGACGTCTCCGTGATCGGCTACGACGACTCGGCGCTGATGGCCTTCACCAACCCTCCGCTCACCACCGTGCACCAGGCGGTCGTGACGATGGGGGAGGCCGCGGTGCGCTCGCTGCTCGACGAGATCGCCGGCAACCCCGTGCCGCGCACCGAGTACCTCTTCCAGCCGGAGCTGGTCGTCCGCGCCTCGACGGCCCCGGCCGCGCGCCGCCCCCCTGCAGGTCCCGCTCCTGCAGGATCGTGAGTGTCTCCTCCACGATTCTTGGAGGAAACCCTCACGATCTGGGGCCTTGGGGAGCTTGGGGGAGGGGCTCAGGCCGTATGACGGGCCCGCGCCTCGACCAACGCCTCCAGGACCTCGGCGGCCTCCTGCGGTGACGCCACGCGGTGCCGGGCCACGGTGTCGCCCTCGCCGACCTTGAGGGTCAGGTCGGCGTCGCCGAGCCGGGCGAAGGCCCGCTCGTCGGTCACGTCGTCGCCGGCGTAGTAGACCGCGTCCGCTCCGCACCACGCCGCGAGATCGACCAGGGCAGAGCCCTTGTCGCTGTCCACGACCGAGAGCTCGACCACGCACTTGCCGGGCATGACGTGGGCCTTGGAGTGCTGGGACGCCATGGCCACGGTGTCGGCGGTGGCCGAGTCGGCCACCGACTGCTCGACGCCGCGCGTGTGCAGGACCACCGCGGCGGGCTTGCGCTCGATGCGGGTGCCCGGGTGGGCCTCGACGATCGCCGTCAGCGCCGCGTCGAGCGCCCGCAGGGCCATGGTCTGGGCGTCGCTGAGCGCATGGACGCCGGCCTCGGGGCGCGAGGTCTGGGCGCCGTGGCTCCCGACCAGCACCACGCGCTCGTCGTCCGGGAGGTCAACCAGGCCGGTCAGGGCGCCGAGGGTCTCGAGGTCCCGTCCGGAGACGGCGGCCACCGTGGTTCTCGGCATACGAGCCAAGGCGCGCAGCGCCTCCACCGTGCCGGGCAGGGGGCGGGCCGCCATGGGGTCCTCGACGAGCGGCGACAGGACGCCGTCGAAGTCCGTCGCCACGACGATCGTTGCGCGAGAGGCGAGCTCGTCGATCGCTGACTGCAGCTGTGCGTCCATCGTCAGCGCCCGTCCTTGCCGTCACGGCCGTTGCCGTCGCGCTCGTCGCGCTCGTCCCGCTCGTCGCGCTCGTCCCGCTCGGACCGACGCTCCGCCTCGCGCGCGGCCTGGGCGCCACGGGCGTCCTCCTCGCGCTGGGCCCGCTCCTCCTGCTCGCGCCGCTGCGCCTGCTCGGTCTGCGGCCCGTGCCGTGACGGCTTGTGCGGGGCGGCCTCGAGGGCGTCGAGGAAGGCAGAGGCCCAGTGCTGCACGTCGTTGCGGCGGACCCGGCGACGCAGGGCCTTCATGCGGCGCGAGCGCTCCTGGGGGGAGGAGTTGATGGCGTCCATGATCGTGCGCTTGAGGCCGATGACGTCGTGCGGGTTGACCATGAAGGCCTCGCGCAGCTCCTCCGCGGCGCCCGTGAACTCCGAGAGCAGCAGCGCCCCGCCGTTGTCGTGGCGGCACGAGATGTATTCCTTGGCAACGAGGTTCATGCCGTCGCGCAGCGGCGTCACGACCATCACGTCCGCGGCGAGGAAGAGTGCGGCGAGCTCCTCGCGGCCGTAGCCCTGGTGGAGGTACTCCATGGCGGGGGAGCCGATCGCGGAGTAGTTGCCGTTGATGCGCCCCACCGCGCCCTCGACGTGCTCCCGCAGGTCGATGTAGGCGTCGATGCGCTCGCGGCTCGGCGTCGCGATCTGGATGAAGGTCGTGTCGGCGCCGTCGAGCGAGCCGTCCTTGAGGAGCTCCTCGTAGGCCTTGAGCCGGTGCCGGATGCCCTTGGTGTAGTCGAGCCGGTCGATGCCGAGCAGGAGCGCGCTCGGGTTGCCGAGCGACTCGCGAATCTCCTTGGCACGCTTCTTGATCTCGGGGCGGCGGGACAGCTCGTCCATGCTCGAGAAGTCCACCGAGATCGGCACCGCGGCGGCGCGCACGTCGTGCCCGCCGGTCGCCTTGCCGACGTGGATGACGTCACCCTTGACCGTCATACCGAGGTAGCGACGGCAGGCGCGCAGGAAGTTCTCGGCGTCCCCGGGGCGCTGGAAGCCGAGGAAGTCCGCGCCGAGCAGACCCTCGAGGATCCCCTGGCGCCAGGGGAGCTGTCCGAACAGCTCGACCGGCGGGAAGGGGATGTGGTCGAACCAGCCGATCCGCAGGTCCGGTCGCAGCTGACGCAGGAAGGCCGGCACGAGCTGCAGCTGGTAGTCGTGCACCCAGACCGTCGCGCCCTCCTCGGCGACCTCGGCGAGGGTCTTGGCGAACCGCTCGTTGACCTCGCGGTACTGATGCCACCACTTGCGGTGGAACTGGGCGGGGACGATCACGTCGTGATAGATCGGCCACAGCGTGTCGTTGCTGAATCCTTCGTAGTAGCCCTGGATCTCGTCCTCGGACAGGGGCACGGGATGCAGCCGCATGCCCGCCTCGTCAAAGGGCTCCGGCGCCTCGCCGGGCTCGCCGGCCCACCCCACCCAGACACCGTCGCGCCCGCTCATGACGGACTCCATGGCCGTCACGAGGCCGCCGGGGCTGCGGTGCCACTCGACCTGCCCGTCCTCGCCGACGACGCGGTCCACGGGGAGGCGGTTGGCTGCGATCACGAAGTCGTACCGTGCGGCGGTGTCCGCCATGGTGCGATCAGCTCCTCTGGTGTCGCCCGGGTCGTCGTGGTGCGCCTGGGCATCCTGGCGTGCGGGCCGGGTGTCGTATGACGGGCCGACGGGCACGCCGGTCCTGCACCTACCCGGCGCAGTGCCACTCTAGGCGGGGGTCCCTCTGGCGCGCGCGGGGGCAGGGGCCTAGGGTCTCGACATGAAGATCTCCGACGTGGTCAAGTCCAAGGGCTCCGACGTCGTCACCATGCGACCGGACGCCACCGTCGGCGAGCTGCTCACGCTCCTCGCCGACCACAACATCGGCGCGGTCGTCGTCAGCGACGACGGCACGAGCGTCTCCGGCATCGTCAGCGAGCGCGACGTGGTGCGGCACCTGGGCCGGTCCGGGGCCGGGGTCCTGCAGGAGCCGGTCTCCACGATCATGACCGTCGAGGTGCACACCTGCTCCTTCGGCGACGAGATCGAGGACCTCGCCGGGTCGATGACCGCGCGCCGCATCCGCCACGTCCCCGTCATCGAGGACGGCCGGCTCGCGGCGATCGTCACCATCGGCGACGTGGTCAAGCACCGGATCAGCCAGCTGCAGGACGAGCGCGACCACCTGGTCGGCTACATCAACCAGTAGCAGCCAGTAGTAGCCGGACCGTCACCCCGGGCGGCGGGTGGTCTCAGCGACGGTTCACCACGAGCACGTACCGTGGAGGGCATGAGCACGTCGTCGACCACGCCGCCCGCCGGGCTGCCCGCGGCCTACGACACCCTCGGTCCCTATCGCCTGGCCGGCCTGCTGGGGGAGGGCGGCATGGGTGTCGTCTATCTCGGCCTGGACCGCGCGGGCCGGGCCGTCGCCATCAAGGCCCTGCGCCCGCACATCGCCGGTGACCCCGACGCGCGGGCCCGGTTGGCGCGCGAGGTCACGACGCTGGAGCGGGTGCAGCACCCCCGCGTGGCTGCGGTGCTCGACGCCGATCCCGAGGGGGCGCGGCCCTACATCGTGACGCGCTACGCGCCCGGGCCGCCGCTCGACGACTACGTCACCGCTCACGGACCGTTCCGTGGCGAGGCCCTGCTGCGCCTGGCGCGCGGGCTGCACGAGGCGCTCGGCGCCATCCACGCCGCCGGTGTGGTCCACCGCGACCTCAAGCCCGGCAACGTGCTGGTCGTCGACGACGACCCGGTGGTCATCGACTTCGGCATCGCGCACGTCGCGGACGACGTGCGGCTCACCAGCACCGGGCTCGTCATGGGGACCCCCGGCTATCTCTCCCCGGAGGTGCTCGAGGGCGCGCCGGTCACCGAGGCCACGGACTGGTGGGGCTGGGCGTCCACCCTCGCGTATGCCGCCACCGGCGCCCCGCCGTTCGGGCGAGGCCGGGTCGACGTCATCCTCGACCGCGTGCGGTCCGGGCAGCACGACCTCACGGGGGTCGACGAGCGGATGCGACCGCTGCTGGCCGCGGCGCTCGCGCCCGACCCCGCCCACCGGCCGTCGGCAGGCACGGTGCTGGCTGCCCTGGAGCAGCTCGCGCACGGGGAGGCCCCGCACCTGGCGACCGGCCCGAGCGGCCGCACCGAGGTGCTCCCCGCCGTGACCCAGACCATCGCGCCGCCCACCGAGTCCCTCGCTGCCCGAACGGAGCTCGCGGGACAGCAGCCACCGCGCCAGGGGTCGACGCGCGTGATGCCGGCCGTCCCGCTGGGTGGTGCCGCCGGCGGTGCGGCAGGGCTCGCCGCGGGTCTGGCAGGCGAGGGGCAGGCGGGTCGGCCTCTCGCCGGAGCGTCGCCCTACGCACCGATCCGTCGCACGCCGCGGATGGCGCCGCCGGCCTCGGCACCGCCGAGCCTGGCGCCGTCGCGTCCTGCTGCCTCGGTCCACCCCGCGGGCCAGCCCGTCGCCCAGACCTTCCCTCCCGCTGCTGCGACGACCCCGCCTGGCGCCGGGGGATCGGCATACGGCCTGGAGCCCCGTCAGGACCAGCGGCCGCCGGTGCCGGTGGGAGACCCGCGCGTCGGCAAGCCGGCCCGCACGGCCCAGCTGATCGGCCTCACCGGAGCCGTCGCGGCGCTGGCTACGACCTGGCCGATGATCGCCGTGGGGCTGGCGCTGGTGTGGTCGGTGCTGGCGCGCACGGTCGACCGTTCGGTCACCGCGACCGTGCTGCGGCGCCACGAGGCGGGCGGGGCGCGCGGGACCGACGTCGCGGTGGCGGTCGCCCGCAGCCCCTTCCAGCTGCTGGCCGCCGCCGTGAGTACGCTCGCCACCGGGCTGCTCGGGATCCTCGTGACCGTGGCCGTGATGTTCGCGGTGTCGTTGGGCAGCTCGCTCGTCGGTGTCCCGCAGGCGCCGACCGGGGCCGTGCCGCTGGCGGTCGGAGCCCTCGTGGGGTGCTGGTCCTGCTGGTGGGGCGCGGGCGGGGTGTCGCTGCGACGCGGCTCGCGCATGCTCATGCGAGGCCTCACCCCGGGGCAGCTCACCCGGGAGATCGTGACGGCGCTGCTCGTGGCCGCCGTGCTCGGGCTGGGGCTGTGGGCGCTCCTGCGGCACGGCGTGCCGGTGTGGTGGCCGCTGCAGGGCGACCCGCTGACCGGCCGCACGGTGGACTGGCAGTTCTGAGGTCCGAGCCGGCGCCGCGCGGGTGATAACACCCCTGGTCGGCGTCCAGGTGGGGTGGAGACGTCGTCGTCCCGATCCACCAGGTGGGGGGTAAACACGCCGAGACGGGGGCCTGGGTTTGGGATCGCCGGCGCGACGTGCCTATGGTCGACGAGCGCCGTAGGCCGACGTCCGCAGGACCCGGTCGAGGTGTGTCGCGGGGGCCATCCCCCGTCTCGGGGCACAACTGTATAGACCCGAATTCACATGTAGGACATGCCCGCTGCGCCGAGCAGCACCCGACGGGCATCGTCGCCGGACACCATCCATCGTCCGGGTCCTGGGGTGCTGGTGGAGGACCCACTCACGAGCTGCGAGAGCAGCGTGTGCCGACCTGCGCGAGCAGGTCTTGGGGTGAAGCCGCTACTGCGGCCGGACACCTGACCGTCCGAACCCGACAGCTCACTTCACAGGCGTCGTCAGGAAAGGATCTCTGTGCGCTACGCACCTCGTCACGCCATCTCCTCGACCCGTCGCACCGCCCGCTGGGCCACGACGGGCCTCGCCACCGCTGCCCTCACCGTCGGCGGCGGCATCGCCACCGCCGGCAACGCTCAGGCCGCAGACGGCGTCTGGGACCGCGTCGCTGCCTGCGAGTCCGGCGGCAACTGGTCCATCAACACCGGCAACGGCTACCAGGGTGGGCTGCAGTTCAAGGGCAGCACCTGGCGCGCCTACGGCGGCTCCGGCTCGGCCGCCTCGGCGTCCAAGGCCGAGCAGATCCGGGTCGCCAAGCGCGTCCTGGCCGCTCAGGGCCCCGGCGCCTGGCCCGTCTGCTCCCGCAAGGCGGGTCTGACCCGCAGCGGCGGCGGCGCCGACAGCAGCAGCCCGGCCACGACCTCGCGCGCCTCGCGCTCCACCGAGCGCAAGGTCGTGTCCTCCTCGGAGCCGCGCAGCACCAAGCGCTCCACCTCCAAGAAGGTCGTCGAGCAGGCCGCGCCGAAGCGCGCGACCACCAAGCGCTCGACCACCAAGGCCACCTCGCAGGGCTCGGCCTCGTCCTACCCCGGCGCCAGCGCGTTCGTGCTGGGCGACAAGGACGCCGCGGTGACCCTGCTGGGCAAGCGCCTGCAGGCGCACGGCTTCGGCAGCTTCTACAAGGTCGGCGCGGGCCCGACGTTCACCCAGGTGGACAAGGCGGCGGTCGCGGCCTTCCAGAAGTCCCTGGGCTGGAGCGGCTCCGACGTGAGCGGCTACCCCGGTCCGGTCACCTGGGCCAAGCTCATGGCCCCGGCCAGCTGACGCGAGCCTCAGGCACGCATCACCTCACGTGTGGGGGTCGACCCGATCGGGTCGACCCCCACACGCTTGTGCGCGTCCGAACATGTGGTTTCCGACGCGAACTGACACGCTCACGACGTAGATGTGACGCATCCCACAAAGACGCACCGTACGTAACGGAAACAAGGGGACATCCGGGACTAGAGCGGACCATCACGGGGGCGATTGGTCACTGTGAGCGACCACCACCGAAGCCTGAGTCGAACCTGTGGTTTGTCTCGAACGTATAACGGGCCCTAGAGTCCTCCTTGACGTCGCCGCCGCCCCTCCGGGCCCGGCGGCTTGTCGCGGAGAGAACCTCTCCGTCTCGGGCACAACTACATACCCCCGAAATTCAGCAGCGCATGCCCCCTACGCCGAGCGTCATCCAGAGGGCAACCCCGTCGGACACACCAGCTCCGAGCGCAGGATGACAGTGGAGGACCCAATTCGACCCGCCTCGCGGGTCTTGGGGTGAAGCCGCAGCAGCGGCCGGGCACCTGACCGCCCGAACCCGACAGCTCACTTCACAGGCGTCGTCAGGAGAGGAACTCCCCCCATGCGTTACACCCCCCGTCATTCCGGCGTGCCCAAGCGCGTCAAGCGCATCGCCACCGTCGGCCTCACCACGGCCGCCCTCGCGATGGGTGGCGGCATCGCCGCCGCCGGCTCCGCCAACGCCGCCTCCGTCGGCACCTGGGACAAGGTTGCCGCCTGCGAGTCCGGCGGTCGCTGGAACATCGCCACGGGCAACGGCTACTACGGTGGCCTGCAGTTCTCCCGCTCCACCTGGCTCGGCTACGGCGGTGGCGCCTACGCCCCGACCGCCAACCGCGCCTCCAAGGCCCAGCAGATCGCCATCGCCGAGCGCGTCCTCGCCGGCCAGGGCCCGGGCGCCTGGCCCGTCTGCTCCCGTCGCGCCGGCCTGACCCGCGGCGGCGCCGCTCCGGCCTCCCGCTCCACGGTCCGCAAGGTCGTCAAGAAGAAGCGCGTCGTCAAGAAGAAGCGCTACGTCGCCAAGAAGCGTTACGTGCTCAAGAAGCGCTACACCCGCTCGGGCAAGCGCTACTACGTGCGCGTCTACGTCCGCCGCTGATCGCGGGGCGTCGCGCACGCCCTGCCCCAGCCCGTGACATCGAGGGCCGGCATATCTCCGAGGGGGATGCCGGCCCTCCGTCATGCCCGGACGCACGTGCTGCGCTGACGCCTCACCTGTCTCGTGCTGCAGGGCGAGACGCCCTCGCCGACGGTTGCACCTGCGCTGGTGCCTCGCCTGTCTCGTGCTGCAGGGCGAGACGCCCTCGCTGCGGGGTGCGAGTGCGGCGTTCGGGACGTCGTTTAGGGCACGTCGGGCGACCCGACTAGGATCTGACGGCAGGTATGACGGAGCCCGCCGCGCGACGGAGCCGCCGCCATCCCGCTGGAGTGGCGCAATCGGTAGCGCACCTGTCTTGTAAACAGGTGGTTGAGGGTTCGAGTCCCTTCTCCAGCTCTTGACCAGGAGAAGACCTACCTCCAGGTCGCCTTCGTGCGCGCTCGGTGCAGGGCGCTTTCGGCTTGGGTGCCGCAGGGAACAGGGACCGGGACGCGGACTCCGGGCGGACTTCGACATACGGGACGCTCCGAGAGGTGGGGCTGGCCAGCTCCCCCCGTCGCACCCGATGACCCCCACGCTGCTGCTGCCCCGCCCCCGCGCCGTGATGCAGCATAATGAGTAAGCGGATGCAGTTTGCTGTGGATGGGAGAGGCCCTTGTGCAGGACGTCATTGCCACGGTCGAGTCGCTGATGGGATCCAGACCTCTTGCCCGACTACCGGCTGCCGGACCGGCTCAGGCTCTCGGCCGCGGCATGAACCCTGTGCACCAAGGGTGGTTCGCGCGCAACACGTCATCAACGCAGGACTGGCCGCTGGCGCGACTGCTGTCGCTGAAGGAGTCGACGACGATCGCTGTGGTCATCCCGGCGCGGGACGAGCAGCAGACGGTTGGTCAGGTCGTGGGTGAGATTGCCAACGACCTGTCTGGCCTCGTGGATGAGCTCCTGGTCCTCGATTCGCTATCCTCCGACCGGACCGCCAGCGTGGCCCGCGCCGCAGGCGCCACGGTGTGGTCAGTCGAAGACATCAGGCCCGATCTGGGGGTGAGGGCCGGCAAGGGCGAAGCCCTCTGGAAGTCGCAGTTCGTGACGTCGTCCGAGATCGTCGTCTTCATCGACGCAGACCTGACTGGCTGGGGCACGCACTTCGTCTCCGCCCTCCTCGGCCCGTTGCTCTCGGACCCGGACTCGTTGCTGGTGAAGGGGTTCTACGATCGAATCCTCGACATGGGCGATGGGATCTCGTCAGAAGGGGGTCGGGTGACGGAGCTGGTGGCGCGCCCCTGGCTGGCGCTGAACCGACCCTCCTTGTCGTGCGTCGTTCAGCCCTTGGCCGGTGAGTGGGCCACCCGGCGATCGCACCTCGCCTCCCTGTCGATCCCCTACGGGTATGGCGTGGAGCTTGCGACCCTCCTCGATACCGAGTCGCGACACGGGGTGAATGCCATCGCGCAGGTAGACCTCGGGCATCGGGCGCACTCCCACCAGAACCTGCACGACCTTGGTGCTATGGCCACCGAGATCCTGGCCGTAGCGGATCGCCGCCGTCGCCTGCAACAGCCCGACGAGATCGTTCTGCCGCGACTTGGGCGTGATCGCACGTGGACCGAGCGTCGAGTCGTCACGGCTGAGAGACCGCCCTTCGAGACGTTGGAGGCGGGTCCCCGGGTCGAGAAGGCCCGTCGATAGCCGCGTGAACTGAATCGCGGTGCCTGGACACTGAAACTGGATGCCGCGTCTGAGACGTACGACGGTCGACTCCGCCCCTCAGCTCACCCAGGCATCAGGCATGACGGAGAGGAGCCTCAGAACCACGTCCGAGACGCCCCTTTGATGTCATGCCTCGTGCCGCACCCTCCGCATTGTGAGTCAGGGCCGATTGACAGCGCGCCTAGGGTGACCGCCGTGACGAATGTCAAGGGACAGTAGGAACTGCCCGGGGGCGGATATGAAACCTGCCCGCTGACGGCCACGAGAACTGCCAGGTGGTGGCCATGGGATCTGCCCAGGGGGCTGTGGCCACCACCGACCAGGGTAGTCAGCTCAACGGGCTCACCCCTTGGCCGGCGAGTGCTTGAGTAAGTCGCACACTGTCTCCGCTGGTCTGGCAGACGTGGGCGTGGTGCAGCAGCCGGTCGACGGTCGCGGTGGCCAGCGTCTTGGGCATCAGTTCGTCGAATCCGGACGGGTGCAGGTTCGAACTGATCGCGACGGAGCGTTTCTCGTATGCGGCGTCGACGAGTCGGTAGAGCCCTTCGGCGGCATCGGCGGCATCGGCGGCGACGGGCAGCAGGCCGATGTCATCGACCACCACGAGGTCTGCACGCAGGACCCGGGCGATCGCCTTCGACACGGTGTCGTCGGCACGGTGGCGGCGCAGCAGGACCCCGAGGTCTTCCAGGGTGAACCAGGCGACGTTGAGTCCCTGTTCGACGGCCTGCTGCCCGAGCGCCTCCAGCAGGAACGTCTTCCCGGTCCCTGACGGCCCGCACACCACGAGGTTCTCTCGCCGGTGGACCCATTCCAAGGTCCGCATGGCCTGCTGGGTCGGGGCCGGGATCGAGGAGATCTCGGGCTGCCACGCATTGAAGGTCTTCCCGGTCGGGAACCCCGCGGCCGCCCGCCTGGTGGCCAGGGCGGAGCGTTCTCTGCCAGCGACCTCCTCAGCGAACAGCGCCTTGAGAACCTCAGCCGGTTCCCACCGCTGGGCCTTCGCGGTCGCGACGACCTCGGGGCGTGACGACGGATGTGCGGCAGCCGCAGCTTGCGCAGCAGCTCCTCCAACTCGACCGGTAACGGCGGCGCGGTGCTGATGGGGCTCCTGGTCGTCATCGGGCCACCTCGCCGTCGCTGTCCGCGGTGGATCGCTGGCCGAGCCGTGCCCACGCGGCGGTGCCCTGGGTCAGCGAGGACTCCTCGCTGGCACGGTGCTCACCGGTGCCGGGCTGCCGGGCGTGGTGGTCCAGGATCGAACAGAGGTCTGCTTCGGCGAACCGGCCATGGACCGCGGCGTGTCCCAGCGCCCAGTCGAACTCGACGGGGTCGAACAGCTTGGCCAGGCTGAGCGCCTCGGTCATCTTGACCCGCATCCGCGGCGTGCCCGCGGCGGCGGCCTCGACCAACCACAGACGGGCTGAACCGCCCCGGGTTTGG
>NZ_DCYC01000040.1:85406-117982 GCF_002330965.1 Arsenicicoccus sp. UBA2120 | reverse complement strand
ATTCGGACGCGTGCCAGGTCAGACCAGCCCATGGGAGTGGTGGGTGAGCGGAAGTTCGGCTGACCCTTCCCGTTGAATCGAATATGATATTTGTGGGGAGTATGAATATACCTCTGGGTCGACTTCTCGAAGTGTGCGTCGCCCGCCACGTCGTAATGGTATTGACGCCCGCGGCGCTTAATGGAAACCCGATTCTTTCCTCCGTTTAGGGCCTTCAATCGTCTTCCGTATCGTACTTTGCTCGCCGCATTGGCTGCGCGGGCGAGTCGATAGGCCTTGGCGCCTATTCTCAACGCGCGTACGAACACTCCGCCTGGGATGAAAGTTAGAGCCGCTTCTCTCGCGATCGCGCCTCGGTTTCGGTAGGCGGCACCCACGACACCCTTGCCGTTCTTGCGGGTGTCGTACAGGTCGAAGTTGCCGCCGTAACTGGAGCCGCCTCCGCCTCCTCCACCGTACCCGCCTACCTCTTGCCGGCGTCCGTCGAGGTCGTAGCTGTTGATGGGGTCGAGGGGGTAGGTGTAGGCGGTGGGGTTGCCGCCGGGTTCGGGGTCGAGGCTGGTGAAGGCGCCGCGGGTGGGGTTGTAGTAGCGGTCGCCCATGAGGGTGAGGCCGGCGGTTTCGAGGGTGGTGGAGCGTTGTTTGGCTCCGAGCCATCCGTAGCCGAGGGGCCCGTCGACGTTCATGGTGGCCCAGGGGTTTCTGGGGGTGCCGTACTCGGTGTAGTCGCTCCACCCGTTGATCCGTGTGGCTGCGGCGTCTTGTGACTGGTCGGCGGGGATGGTGAGGGTGGTGGCGGTGTCGCCGTGCAGGGTGGTCAGGGTCAGGTCGACGGCCCCGTCCTGGGCGAGCTGGGCGCCGAGGTCTCCGCCGAGCGACTCAGCGAACCGCGTCGTGGCTGGGGTTCCGCCGTCGGGGGTGATGACGGTCCAGGACGGGTTGTCGGTGCCGTCGGTGTAGTGCCGCACCACGGTCTGGGACTGCACGGCCCCGCCGGTGCTGGTGGTGCGCTGGGTCAGACGCCGACCCGCGACATCGAGGGTGAAGGTGGTGTCGGTGCCGCCCTGCCGCGCGCTGGCGGGGAGGTCGTTGTCGAAGTACCCGAGGGTGATGTCCCCACTGGCCGGGTCGGGGGCGTCGACGGCGGGCACGAGGGTCTGCCGCCCGAGCTCGTCGTACGTGTACGCGCCGACGGCGTTGGTGCCGGTGGTGGGGCGGTCGGCGGTGTCGTACGCGTACGTCTTGTCCAGCACTTGGCTGGGTGTGCTGGCGCAGGAGCCGTCGGCGTGGTCTTCGACGCGGTGGCTGGTCCGGTTCCCGTTCACGCCCAGGGTGCCGTCGAAGCCGTAGGTACGGACCTGGCAGGGGATGCTGCTGGTGGTGCCGTCGGTCGTGGTGGCGTCGGTGTCGGGGGTGACGGTGGTGCCCGTCGTCGTGGCGGTCCGGTCGGTCACCTTGCTGAGGCGTCCGGCCTGGTCGTAGGTGTAGGCGCGGTCGTAGCCGATGGCATCCCCAGGCTTGGCGACGTTGGTGGGGGTGTCGGTGGTGCCGGCCTTCCCGTCGAACGCGGCGCCTTGTCCGGTGTAGTCGCGTACGACGCGGCCGGCGGGGTCGTTGGCCTGGGTCCAGGCCATCCACACGCCGCGGGTGGGGGTGCCGGGGGTGTAGACGGTGTTGCCGTCGGCGTCGGCGCTGGTGGTGTAGGGGGTGACCTGCCCGGTGTAGGCGAGGCCGGTAGGTTCACCGGCGTCGTCGTAGGTGGTGGTCTGCTCGAGCTGGCCGGGCATGCTCTGCCGGTAGAGCTTGCCGTCGGCGTCGTAGGCGCCGGTGTAGGTGATGTCGCCCTTGCCGGCGGAGCGGGTGATGATGACGCGGGTGGTCATCCCGCGGTGCTCGGTCTTCCCGGCGAGGTCGGTGCCGTCGTACCCGTAGCTCGTGGTGCCCTTGGCGTCGGTGACGGACGCGACCCGCCCGGCGGTGTCGTAGCTGGTGGTGGCCTTGTCACCGAGCTGGTTCGTGGTGCTGGTCTGGCGACCCCACGTGTCGAACGTGGCGGACTGGCTGGGCCCGGTCGGTTGCCCGTTGCTGTCGAGCTCGACGGTCCCGGTCGCGATCCCGGTGGCGGGGTCGTAGAGGGTCTTGGTGCCGGGTCGGGCCGCGCTCGAGGCGAGCCCGGCCACGGTCGTCGTGACGGTGTCGGCGCGCCCGTCGAGCAGGTACGTGCTGGTGGTGGTGCGGGTGACGGCGCCGCTGGTCTCCACGGTGGCGGCGGGCGCGAGCTGGTAGGTGTATTTCGTGGCTCGTTCGTCGGGAAGGGTCTGTCCTGGGGGTGGCGCGGCCGGACGAGTAGCGCATGCCAGGCCGGCCCACTCGGGGTGGCCGCCGCAGGCGGCGTCGGCGCCGGTCTGCGCGGCAGCGGTGTAGTAGCTGGTGAGGGTGGTGCCTGCTCCCCCACCGGTGTTCGCCTCGGACGGCTGGCGGGTCTCGGTGGTGCGGCCTTCGGCGTCGTGGAAGGTGCGGGCGGTGATGTCGCCGGCGTCCACGGTCCCGTTCAGGTTCATGTCCGTAGTGGTGGACGTCGAGGCGCCGAGGGTCCAGCCGCTGGTGGCGTCGTCACCGGGTGTCTTGGGCTCGTACCCGGTAATGGTGCGGGCGGTGGTCTCGACGTCGGTGCCGGTGGTGTCGGCCGCGGTCACGGTGACCGTGGTCGCCAGGCCGTACCCGGTGCCGGTCTTGGGGTTCACGCCGTTGTTGGGGGCGCCCTGGTCGTAGAGGGTCTTGGTGTGCGGGCGCACGGTCGTGGTGGTTCCGTCGCGCAGGACTGAGGGCCGCTGGGGTCCCCACACGTCGGTCACGAACGACCCCGCGGGGGCCTTCGCGGGCACACCGGCCACGGTGCTCGTGGTGGTGTCGGGGTTGTAGTCGGTGACGGTGCCGAGCGCGGACGCGTCGTACGCCTGCCCGTCGGGCAGGGGGTTGTCGGCGGTCCAGGCCAGTGCGCGCTGGATCGCGTCGGCGTCCAGCTCGAGGGTGACGTTGCCCTGGGTGTTGTACCGCGTGTATGTGGGCAGCCAGGTGCCGGTGCCGTAGGAGGCGGTGTTGATGGTGTACCCGGCCTGGTCGGTGTAGGACAGGTCGGCGTACCGCCAGTCGTCACCGGTGACGGTGTCGGTGTTGCCGGTGTAGTCGGGGCCGAACACGGCGGCCGCGTAGGTGGGCGGGTTGGTCTGTCCCCAGCGGCTGGTCATGGCGCTGCTCATGTCGGGCAGACCGGCCTGGCCCTGGATCCCGTACCGGACGCGGGTCAGGGCGGTGGCGCCCTGACCGCCCGGGTTGGGGCGGGACACGCTGGCGAGCTTCAACCGGGAGTCGCTGGTGGCGTACGCGAGCTGGTAGGGGGCCTGCCCGGCGGGGGTGATGGTGGTGATCTCGTTCTGGGCGCCGTACGTGTAGCTGGTCCCGAGCCCGGAGCGGGGGTCGGTGACCTTGGTGAGGCGCTTGCTGGCGTCGTAGCTGTAGCAGGCGACCGGGACGGTGGCCATCGACCCGGCCGCGGCGGTGCTGCTGGTGCCGTCGCAGGCCTTCACGGTCAGCGCGTCGGGGGTGTAGATCTCCATCGCGACGGACCCGACCTGCCCGGCCGGTGCCCCGTTGGTGCCGTAGGCGACGCGCAGGGCGCGGCAGCCGGGCTTGAGGCCGGTGGTGCTGCCGTTGTCGGGGCAGTCCGCGGCGGTCATCCCGGCGGGGACGGGCGCCAGGATCCGGGTCACGAGTCCGGTCGTGTTGCGGGTGTAGGTGGTGGTGCCGGACCCGGGCTCGGTGACGGTGGCGGGTGCGAACTGGCCGGCGGCGCCGGTGGTGGGGGCCTTGGTGGCGGTGAACGTGGTGGTGGTGCCGTCGGCCTCGGTGAGGGTGAACGTCTTGGTCTGCTCGTTCCAGGCCAGGGTGGTGCCGTCCAGGGCTGTGTCGTCGTCCGCGGGCACCCACGCCTTGGGGTTCATGGTCGCGCCGGTGCGGCGCAGCCCGTCGACCGGGCGGTAGATGAGGGTGGTGCCGTCCTCGGCGGCGAACACCATGGACCCGTCGATGTGGGTGGCGTCGATCGGGGTCAGCCCGGCCAGGCCGGCGTCCGAGCCGTCCAGGTTCGCGGTCCAGCCCGGCCCGAACACGCTGGCGGCGGGGGTGGCCTGGGCGGTGGTGTTGTTGCCGTACGTGGAGTGGGACCGGGACAGGGTCAGGTCACCGGTGTACCCGGGCACGGACACGTCAGTGGCCGACTGGTTGTACTCGCCGGTGAACAGGGCGACCTGCCCGGGGCCGGCGTCGGACGTGGGGAAGCCGTTGCCGAAGGCGTGCGGGACCCGGGAGATGGTGACCGGGGACGCCGACCAGGTGCACTGGGTGCCGGTGGAGTAGGTGAAGCAGACCTGCACGTCGATCAGGACCGGGACGCGGTCGTTGAGGGTGACCGCGGGGGTCTGGGCGTTGTCGACGTCAGCGGTCATGGAGTCCCACGCCGCCGAATACACCAGCGACGTCGTCGAGGACCCGGTCCCGGTCAGGGACACGCCGGTCAGGCCGGTCGCGTCGTTCCACTTGCCGGTCTCGGTGGTGCCGTACCCGGACACGCGCCACTGGACCTTGCCGGTGACGGTCGTCGCGGAGCCCTTCGGGGGCCCGGCTGCGGCGACCCGGATCGCGCCGGTGGTGGTGGCCGCGACCCGCACGCCGGCGGCGACCTGCTGACCGTCCACGGTGGCGGCGGGGGCCGGGGTGGGGGTGGTCATGGCCGCGTTGCCCCACCCGAGGGTGTGGGTGACGTGGGCGGACAGCTTCCCGGTGATCGAGGCGTTCCACGCCTCGAT
The DNA here is from genome assembly GCF_002330965.1 of Arsenicicoccus sp. UBA2120. Classification (NCBI taxonomy): domain Bacteria; kingdom Bacillati; phylum Actinomycetota; class Actinomycetes; order Micrococcales; family Intrasporangiaceae; genus Arsenicicoccus; species Arsenicicoccus sp. UBA2120. The sequence continues at coordinate 113,117 of NZ_DCYC01000040.1, read as the reverse complement.
CGAGTGCCCGCCCGTGGTGGTGGGGATGGTGACGGTGGTCTTGGCGGTTCTCGGGTCGCTGGAGGGGGTGATCGCGACGGTCTTCTCCGCGGCGCCGTCGAGCCGGTAGTGGATGTACGCCGGGGTGCTGGTCGTGGCACCGGCCGCGGTGATCGTGCACGTCACCGGCGCGGTGGGCGCGGTGTCGGTCCACGACCCGCTGGTCTGGTACGGGGCCGGACAGGACACGACCGGCTTGGCGGGGATGCCGGCGGCGGTGCGGAACGTCGTCCACGGCGACCAGGTCCCGTTCCACAGGCCCTGGTCGTCCTGCACCGCGACGCGGGCGTAGTAGACCGCGTTGTCGGACAGGGTGCCGGGCACCGAGCACTTGCCGGCCTGCCCTGAGGCGGCCTTGACCTGGCACGACGTCAGCGGGGTCGCGTTGGTGGCGGCGGTGTTCGTGGTGTGGATCTCGACCTTGAGGGTGACGTCGTTGCCGTCAGGGTCGGTCGCCGCCATCTGGAACTCCGGCGTCAGGTCCGGGGTGTAGATCAACGACGACGTCCAGGTCGGGGCCTTGTACGTCACCGCGGGGAACGTCATCGCTGGGGCCGCGGCAGCGTTCGGCTTGCGGTTGTAGGTGATCGTGAACACCGGCGGCGTCGCCGTCTCTGAGGACGCGAACTTCTTCCACGACCGGATGTCCGTCTCGCTCGCGGCCTTCAACGCCACCGCGCCCGTCGAGGACGACGCGGTCGACCACGCCTGGAACAGGCTCGTCAACGGGACACTCACGTCACCGGCCGGGCACGCGCTCGAGTACCCCTTCGCCGCCGACACCGACCCGTACACGGTCGGGTTGATGTACGGCTGCGCGGTCCATCGGGTCGCCGTCGACGCCGGGTTCGCGGCGAACACGTTCATCCCGGTCGCGGTGCACGAGCTCGACCACGCCTCCCGCAGCCGCAGCGACGCGGACTTCACCTGCAGACCGTGGAAGCTGCCCAGCGGGACGTTCAGGAAGGACCGCGCCACCGTCGACCCGTCATAGGTGCCGGCCTTCAGCTCGGTCGACCCGGACTCGTCGGTGGTGAAGTTCGACTGCACGAACGTGTCGAAGCTCGGCTTGACCGTCAACGACGCGTACGTCGGGTCCACCACGATCGGGAACACCCGCGCCGGGTCGGACGCCCACGCCTTGTCCACGCTCACCGTCAACGTCGCCTGGCCCGGGTTGGCCTGGGCGACAGTCATCTTCACCGGCACCCGGTTCGCGGGGTCGCCCGAGCGGGGATCGACCTTCGCGTCCCACGCAGACGCCGGAGCCAGCCGCGAGACCGTCTTGCCGTGCGCGTCGACGAAGTCCACTCCCCCAACCGGGGTCGGCTTCGCGATCAAGCCCCTGGTCTTCAACGGCACCGTCCACGACAACCCCGTAGCCGGGTTCACCGCGGACTTGTCCTTGACCACGTAGAACGACTCGAACCCGCTCCGCAGCGCGTCCACGCGGTAGTCCACCCCGGTCGCCACGTCCGGCCACGTCGCCGACGCCCCCGACAGGACCGGCTTGCCCATCCGTCCCGTCCACCCCAGCGTCACCTGGCGTCCCGCGCCGTGGTCCACACTCGTGCCCGCCGCGCCAACCCGCACCCCCACCACCGGGCGCTTCGGAGCCACAGAACCGTCCAGCGCCGCCGCCATCGTCAGGTCCACGTCCGCCCACGCGCCCGTGGCGTCCTTCACGCTGGTCTGCCCCACCGACGCGCGCGTGGTGAACGTCCCATCCGGGTTCACCCACGTCCGCGCGAACTCGGACCGCTCCGAGAGAGCCTCCACCGGGGCGCCCTGCGCCCGCGCAGCCACCCGCGCCGACACCACGTCCCGCGCCGAGTCCACCCGCGGCGCCGCCGGCTTGGCCTGCGGGACACGTGCTGGTGGAGCCTCAGGCACCGCAGCCGCAGTCCCATCCGCTGCGACCAACGCGCCCACCGCAACCACGGCCGCCACGAACACCCGACGAGAAGCCAGACCCCACAACGACATGGGAACCCTCCACGAGGCGAAGCCCTTCACCCAGAGCAACGGGGAACCACCACACAGTGACCCAGGACAAGTAAACCTGACCGCACCCTGACACGCCACAGCGGGGTACGCATATTCGTGCGTGTGACGGTGTCACTGCAGGCTCCGGGGCGCGGCGGGCTCGTCTCGAGAACCATGGAGTCCGCGCCACCCCAGATCCCCTGTCCCTGAGCACGGGTCAATCGCTGTGGAGAACACTCCGGGCCGCACGCCACTACCCCACCGACCGGACCGAGTAGCCAGCCACACCGCCGGCAGCCCCTAAGGCATCGCAGAAGATCTCACACCGCCTTAGCAACGTGATTAAAGGTTATTTCATACACCCGCTGAGGCAGCCTCCCAAGGAGGCTGGGTAGTTTGGATCGTAGTGTCAGGGCGTCATACCTTCACCACATGGACAAGCAGCGAACCGCCTCGAGCGACAGCAGCCCGGTCGCCCCGGCGACCGTTGCCGACACCCGTAACTTCCTCATCGAACGGTCTGGCCGGACGTTCACCCCGCTGGGCAAGACATTCATCCAGAACCCCGACCGTACGGCCAGTAGCCGACGGGCCCCCCTGGCGCAGTTTGTTACCCACCGCGACCATCGCGGGCTCCTCGCGCTGCTGATGCTGCACACCATCATCAGCAGCGGCGACCACGAGGACGGCTGGAGCGCCAGCCTGCCTCTGCCGGTGTGGGCACGGGCGTTCGCCACCACCGCGACCGCGACCGACGCCTCGGCGAAGTCTGCCGCCACCAAGATCCTGACCCGCCTGCAGGCCCGGCACCTCATCGAACGCCGCCACGGCGGCCCCCGCGCCGTCGTGATCACCCTGCTGTCCCCAGACGGCAGCGCGGAGCCCTACACCCGCCCCATCGGCGCCGCGGCCACCAGTCGGTTCATCCGCCTCAACCACCGCTTCTGGACCGAAGAATGGGACACCCACCTGTCCTTGCCGGCAGTAGCCATGCTCCTGGTCGCCCTGCACGAGAAACCCGGCTTCCCCCTGCCCACCGAGCGCATGCCCGCCTGGTACGGCTGGTCCGCCGACACTGCCGAACGAGGTTTACGCGAGCTGCGCGACAACGGTCTCCTGCACGTCGAGCGACGCACCCGGACCTCGCCCCTGTCCCCCACCGGCCTGAGCACCCAGAACCTCTACACCCTCCAAGCCCCGTTCGACCCCGACACCCTCACCCGCGATATCGCCGCCCGCACCAGGACCCGCCCATGAGCCCAGCGACGACGCCGATAGCCCTGCGCGCCTGGGTAGACGAGTCCGCCTCGGTCCACGACCTCGACCCCGGCGCCTACATCCTCGCCGCCGCGATCGGCCCCGCCCACCTCGAGGACGACACCCGCCACAGCATGCGCTCCCTGAGGCTGCCCGGCCAGAACAAGCTCCACTGGCGCGACGAGGACGAGCGACGTCGGGGCGTCATCGCCACCACCATCGCTGCTCTCGAGCACACCTACCTCGTCGTCGTCCGCGAAGGCTGCGCCAGTGACAACCTCAAACGACGACGCAACAAGACGATCGAACGACTCCTGCCCGAGCTGGAACTGCTCGGCGTCACCCAGGTGACCTTCGAGTCTCGCGGCTCCGCTGACGACAAGCGCGACCTTGACCTCGTCCAGGCGTTGCGCGGTCGCGGTCGCCTTGGCCCGGCCGTCCGGATCCACCATGTGCGCGGACGCGACGAACCCCTGCTGTGGATCCCCGACGCGGTCTGTGGAGCCGTCACCAACGCCCGCACCACCACCGGTGAGTACCTCGACGCCCTCCACGAGCGCATCCGCCTCATCACCATCTAACTCCGAACATGACGCGAGCCCCGGGCCCTGTCGTCCGGCAGGAAATCCCGAGGCTCACTTCCCCAAACCCTCGCAAGGGAGGGGCGCTACAACCACTATAGGCCGCGACCCGGTCAGGAAGTCCAGCAGCGAAGATCCTATCCGTCAGTTGAACCACGCCCGTGAGCCCCACCTACAGCAGGAGACGACACCCGAGAGGGGGTGACAGCATGACGAGCATGACCTTGGACAAGCCGATCACCGAGCAGGAGTACGTCGCCCGGGTCGCCGACGCGCGTCGTATCCGGCACTCGACCGAGATGGAGGGCGGCCGCACCAGCGACGTCGCGCGCGCCGAGCAGGACCGGTACGTGCGTGGGGAGATCACCGGTGACGAGCTGATCGCGCTGATCAAGGCACGCCACCGCGATGGCCGGTGACGGCGAGGGCGAGTCCTGGGACCTGAACGACCTGGTGGCCGCGCACGCGGTCGGTCGGTTGCCGCCCGGTGTTGTCGACGACGAGGTCGCCGACCAGCTCGCCCCGCTGACCGAGGACCCGATGCGGTACGTGCGCCTGTACGTCCCCGCCGCTGCCGACACTCGCACCGTCGCCCTGGTCCCCGGCACCGAGGCGTTCTTGTCCCTGGACCAGGCCCGTGCTTCCCTGGTCCCCGGCGCGGGCCTGGTCGTCGCCGACGTCCACGTGTTCGGGGTCGCCTACACCCCGGCCGGCGACGAGCCCGGCCGCCTCACCTACAGCAGCGGCCCGCTGACCGGGTTCACGGTCCACGACCCGACCGGGCCCCTCCCGGCGCGCCCCGTGGACGATCGGCGACCAGGCCCAGCGGTGGGCCGCGTACGTCATGGACGACGGGGTCACCCTGCGCAACCTGGTCGGCGCCCGCTCCCCCGAGCAGCTGCGCACCCGCGAGGACGAGCTCGTCGAGGCCCGCGCCCTGACCCTGCGCGAGCAGGGCCTGGACTCCTACGACCTGGCCGGCGCCCGGCAGGTGCACCGGCACCTGTTCCAGGACGTCTAAGAGCGGGCCGGTGAGCTGCGCACCGTCAGCATGGAGAAGGGCGGCGGGCGGTTCATCGGCGACGCCGTCCTGCCCGCCGCGGCCGCGCAGCTCGCGGTCCACCTGCGCGACACCGACAACCTGCGCGCCGTCGCCCCCGACCGGTTCCCCGCCGCCCTCGCCCGGGTGTACGGGGTCAACAACCAGATCCATTTCGCCCGCGAAGGGAACGGCAGAACTAACCGTGAGGTGGTGTCGATGCTCGCCGCGCACAACGGTTTTCGCGTCGACTGGACCGTGGTCAAGGGCGCCATGAACGACCGGATCTCGCGACAGGCCGTCATCACCGGCAGCATGGCCGGCTACGAGGCCATGTTCCAGGTCATCACCCGCCCCACCGACCGGCCACGCGCCACCGCGGCGACCCCCAACCCGGGCGACCGCGGACCCGCCCAGCGGCCCATCCACCTGACCGGCGAAGACAGCGCATACGGCCCCCGCGTCGATGGCCCGCGCCACCGCGGGCCCCGCGCGTGAGCCCACAACACGGCCGGCGCGCCGCCTGCGCGGCCCCCGTCGTCCACAGGGCGCCGACGGCCGCGGTGACGGGGCCGTGCGGGCTGGTTAAGGTCGGGCCATGACTGACACACAAGCCCGGATGGACCAGGCGTTTGCGCTCGTGGCCGCGGCCGTCGACGTGCTCCTGGCGCGAACGCAGGGCATGGACGGCCTGGACGAGAACCTGCAGTTGTCGCGGGTGCTGGACGACCTGCAGGTCGCCGGCGCCGACCCGGCCAGCCCGGAGGTCCTCGACGACGACGCCCTGGCGGGCGAGAGCGTGGTGTCGCTCCTGGGCGGTGACATCGACGAAGAGGTCGACAACCCTCTCCCGGTCCACCTCGGACTGGCTGAATTTGACCCGTTGATCATCTTCCCACTGGGCGGCAACGACCTTGCGGATCAAAGCGCGATGCACCTTGTCCTCGTTTGTTCCAATCTGTTCGGCGACGATGTAGCGGATCAGATCCCACCCCGCCAGCATGTCCGCATAGGCCCATTTGGTCTCGGCCGGGGCGTTGTCGACCCAAGGATTCAGCGCTTCGCGCCAGAAGCAGGTCATCTGCTCGTACCCGAACTCCTTCGCATAGCCGCGAAGCTTCTGATCCAGCTTGTCGAAGGTGCCGGTCTCATCCTTGGCCGTGCTCGGCACGTTCGTGACGAGCGCGTAGTGCCGAACACCCTCCTCCGCGAGCCCGTCGCAGATTGTCAGCCTCCTTCTTGACAACTTGCTCCAGCCAGCTGACCGGATTCTTCTCACACCCGTTGACCGACCACTTGACCTGGTAGACCATCACCTTCGAGGGATCGACCGCGCGCAGACCGTCTCGGCCACCGTCCGCTTGGCGTAGTGCCATCGGGATGTAGTCGGAGAACTGGTTGACGAGTAGAGCGCCGACGAGCTGCTGGAAGTCGTGATCGCCCAGACGCTCGTACAGGTAACGATGTCGGCTCTCGGGCAAGACTCTCTCCTCCGTTGCCAGCCGAGCCCGAGGGGCCGACTGCGATCAGCACTGCAATTCTGACACCGCGGTGTCTGCCTCACATGGCTAGCCATGCTCTCAGTACACGAGACCTTCATCGGTAGCGTGGCTCTGAATGTCCGCCTACTTCATTCAAGCGTCGAGCTTCTCGTCATGGATCGGCAGCTTTCAGCCGCTCAGACTCGCCCGGCGGCCGTGCGATTGCACCAATTATGCGATGCCCTGCGCCGGTTGCGTGGCGCGTGCACCTGGCCGCGTAGATCGACGTCTTGCTGGTATTCACACCACAGAGTTCGCAGGTGTGGCGTGATTCGTCCTCTGCTCCAGCGATGCGATGCTGGACAGCATCGCTGAACGACGGGGGTGCGATGTCGTAGCAGAGCCGGCCAGCCTTCTGATCCGCCCGCGTCACGACGTACTCGCCCAGTAGCTCGAGCAGATCATGGTGTAGCTCGTTCACGATCCGCACCCATCCTGCCGGCAGCGCCCAGACCTGGCCAGGGCTGCGCTGGGTGCTTAGCGCGATCGACGGATCCGCGACATCCCGCAGTGCCTCGGGATGCCCGCCAGCGAACAGGAAGATCCGCCCGTACTCGGCCAACTCGCGGGCCTTCATCTGCTGCAGCTCAGCCGTGAGTTCGTCCGTCACGAGACCTCCTTCTGCTTCTTGAGCCTACGTGCCAACCCTCAAAGACGAGAGGATGGAGCCATGACTGACGGCCCCACTCCCCTGGACTGGACATGCTGCGCCGCGAGGAGATCAAGGACCTCCTCGCCGGCTACGGCATGACCACCGCGCGCGTGATCGGATGGGCCGGCGCTGGCAAAGACCTGCCCGGTCCGGCGGAGATCGCCGTCGACATCAACGCACCCACCGACCTCACCGGCGGTGATCTGGCCAAGATCGATCGTGAGGTCGGTGCCTTGGTCGGCCTTGAAGTCGTCGTGGTGGTGCAACGACCAGGCGAAGGCACCGTCCTGCCCGGCGAGAAAATCAAATTCACCAAGGCCGGAACGGCGATGTTCTGCCGACCAGACGCCAAGGGGCGCCTGCGCTGGGGCAAGCCCTAGCCGCACGTCTTCCCGCTCGGGACGTCCGGCCCACACGGACGAGCGATCCCGAACGAAAGGCAGTGCCATGGCCCAACCCCTCGGACCCCACGAGGCGCAGTGCGCCAAGTGCTCCCATATCTTCGCCACCGTCGCCCTATTCGATCGCCACATCGACGGCGTAGGCCCCGGCGCGGCGCACCTGCACCCCAGCGAGCTGGGCCTCGTGCTGGACGAATCGCGCGGCACCTGGGGCGCCCCAATAGGGCCTCCCAGACACGGCCCCCCAGCGACTTTCTCGCCCGCCAGGTACTCCGACACACCTGCCCCCGTGGGCACGCCCTGGGGGCCGCAACCTGCGCCCGTCAGCCCTACGCCGTGGACGCCGCGAATGCCTCACCTGCGACCGCGCCCGCAAGGCCCAGCGCCAGGCCCCACACATGCCGCTAGCCGACGCCGTGGCCCTTGTCCTGGGGCGCGAGGACTGGCAGGCGATGGCCCGGGACGCCGTGGCGGACGCCCTCTAGCACCGAGCCGAGGAAGGGCCATAGCGCCCTCTGGACACGGTCCCCCACGCCCTTAGCGCGGGACCCGGTACCCAGCACGCCTAATCCGTGTCGGGCACCCGGGGGACCGCATCCACCTCCGCCGCGTCGACCTCGCGCTGCTCCCGCTCGGCCTGCATGTTGTGTCGTTCTAGGTCCGCCATCAACTCCGCCAGGGCGAACGCGCGGGCAACCTCGGGACTGCCGCCCACCTGGAACGGCTCGGGCCAGTACGGCTCGGGCTCTCCGGATGGATTCCGGGAAGGTCCGCTGTGCTCACTCATGCCGCAAGCATGACAGGCAGGCCCAGATGGGCCGCGAAAAGAACGTTATTGAGTGACCATGGGCAGGTCGAAGGCGTTGCCGGACTTGGGCATCCACGCCGGCGACAGGTTCACCGTGAGACGACGCGACGGCAGGGGCACGCCCGCGTTGCTCGCCGCCGCCCGGATCCGGTCGCGCGCCTCGCCGACGGTCGTGTCCGCGAGCCCCGTCACGGTGAAGGCCGGCAGCCCGAGACTGACATCCGCCTCGACATCGACGACGGCCCCCTCGAGCCCCGACAGGGTCACGCCGCGGGTCAGCCCGGTGCTCACGACAGCACCCCCTCGAGGTGCTCGACCTCCGGCGCGCCGGCGCGGGGCACGAGGACCCCCACGACGTCGACGCGGACGTGCGGGGACGTGACCTCCGGGTGCTCCTGCAGCCACCGCACGGCGAGGCGCCGCAGCCGCATCGCCTTGCGCTGCGTCACCTGCTCGACCGGGCTGCCGTAGGACACGCTCGTGCGGGTCTTGACCTCGCACACCACGAGGGTGGGGGGTGAGGTCGGGGCCACGACGTCGATCTCCCCCTGGTCGCACCGCCAGTTGCGGTCGACCACCGTCATCCCGAGGGCCTCGAGGTGGCGCGCCGCCACCCGCTCGCCGTAGTCCCCGACGGCCCGATGCCGTGCCGGGCCGGATCCACATGCCATGGCCACACCTCACGCTCCCGTGCGACCACCGTGACCGCACGGGACCCAGACTGCTCCCGTCGAGCAGGCCGAGACCTGGCCGACGAACGCCCTGTGGACGAGGGCGACGGGAACGCGGCGACCTGTGGACAGACCCCGACGAACGCGAGGTCCGGGACCGTCAGGACGGGAAGCCGGGATCCTTGGCGAGGTCGAGGTCGGACTTGGCAAGCTCCTCGACGTTGACGTCCTTGAAGGTCACGACGCGGACGTTCTTGACGAACCGGGCTGGCCGGTAGACGTCCCACACCCAGGCGTCGGACATCGTCACGTCGAAGTACACCTCGCCGCCGTCGCTGCGCACCCGCACGTCGACGGAGTTGCACAGGTAGAACCGTCGCTCGGTCTCCACGACGTGGGAGAACAGCCCCACGACGTCGCGGTACTCCCGGTAGAGCGCGAGCTCCATCTCGGTCTCGTACCGCTCGAGGTCCTCTGCGCTCATCGCTCCTGCACTCCCTGCTCAGCTGCTGCGACGCCGACGGCGTCCGCGGTCGTCCCATCATCACCCAACACCCGCTGCAGGGGCAGCCGCCACGACCGGCGGTGGTGGACGCAGGGCCCCAGGCGGGACAGCGCGTCGAGGTGCCCCGGGGCGGCATACCCCTTGTTGACCGCGAAGCCGTAGGCGTCGTCGACGTCGTCCTGCTCGGCCAGCCGGACCATGAGGCCGTCGCGCTCGACCTTGGCGAGCACGCTCGCCGCCGCCACCGAGGAGCAGCGCAGGTCGGCCTTGATCATCGTGTGGACGGGGATCAGGTCATCGTCGAGCGCGCCGAGCAGACCCACGCGGTCCGGCTCGGTGAACCAGTCGTGGTTGCCGTCGAGCAGCACCAAGGAGGGCACGAGCCCATCGGCGCAGGCCGCCTCCATCGCGCGCCGTCCTGCGAGGCGCAGCGCCCCCATGATCCCGACCTCGTCGATCTCCTGCGGGGTGGCGTGCCCCACGCCGTATGCCGGCGCCCACCGCCTCAGCCGGGGCACCAGCCTCTCGCGGGCCGCGGGCGTCAGCAGCTTGGAGTCCCGCACCCCCGTCGGCGCCGAGCCGACGGACAGGTCGATCAGCACGACCCCCACGGACACGGGTCCGGCCAGGGCACCCCGGCCCACCTCGTCCATGGCCGCGATGACCTGCCGCCCCTCGGGCAGGCCCCGCTGCAGGGCCCGCTCGACGCGCAGGCTGGGCCGCCGCGAGGTCGCCGTGGCGGGGGGTGTCACGGCGAGTCGGGCACGGCCGAGTACACGCTCGTCGGCTGGCCGAGCCAGGTCATCTCGGAGAACGGCCACACCACGGCGACGGCCCGCCCGACGACGTCGTCGATCGGCACGGATCCGGTGCTGCCGTCCCGGCTGGGGTCGTGGTAGCGGGAGTCGCCCGAGTCGCTGCGGTGGTCGCCCATCACCCAGAGCCGGCCCTCCGGGACGGTGATGTCGAAGGGATCGACGCTGGGGGCGTCGCCGGGCTTGAGATAGCTCTCGGAGATCGCGGCGCCGTTGACCGTGAGCTTGCCGTCCTCGGTGCAGCACCTCACCTTGTCCCCTGGCAGGCCGATCACGCGCTTGATCAGGTGGCTGTCGGAGTCGTTGGGGAGCAGCCCCACGAAGACGAAGGTCTCGTGCAGCACGTTGGCGACGCCGGACCGCTGGGCCGTCGGTGCCTGCACCAGCCAGCGGCCGGTGTCCTCGAACACGACGATGTCGCCCCGCTCCAGCTCGAACGGCCTGGGCGTCAGCTTGGACACGACCACCCGGTCGCCTTCGACCAGGGTGTCCTCCATCGAGCCGGACGGGATGAAGAACGCCTGCATCAGCCAGGTCTTGACGGCCAGGGACAGGATGAGGGCCAGACCGACCACGATCACGAACTCGCGCACCGCGTGCATGAGGTGGGAGCCGGCGCTGGGGCTCCTCGTCGCACCTGCGCCGCGGGACTCGCCGGGCTCGCCCGACTCGCGCCCCTCGGCGCCGTCGCGTGGCTCCCCCGCGTCGCCTCCCGGCGTCGGGTCCTCGTGCACGTCACGCGCGTCGGTCATCGGGTTCCTCCAGGGTCATCAGGTCGGGTCGGGCGGCCACGGCTCGCCACTGGCCGGGCGGCCACAGCACGCGGGTCACCCGACCGGTGACGTCACGCTCGGGAACGAGCCCGCCGCCGGGTGAGCCCAGCCTCGACCGTGAGTCGGCCGAACGGCTGCGGTGGTCACCCAGCACCCACAGTCTGCCTGGCGGCACCACCACGTCGAAGCTCACCTCGCTGGGTGTGTCGCCGGGGTGCAGGTAGGGCTCCTCCACGGGGCGGCCGTCGACGGTGACCCGCCCCTGGTCGTCGCAGCAGCGCACGTGGTCGCCGCCCACGCCCACCACCCGCTTGACCACGTGGTGGCCGGGCGAGGCGCCGAGCGCGCGGCCGAGCACCTGGATCGCGAGCGGTCGGTCGTCCACGGTGCCGAAGGTGCGGGTGCCGTCGAAGACGATCACGTCCCCGCGGTCCACCGCACCTGCTCGCTTGTCCACGAGGATCCGCTCGCCGGGGCGCAGCAGCGGCTCCATCGAGTCGCTCGGCACGACGAACCAGTCGACGACCCAGGTCCGGGCGGCGACGAGCGCCACCCAGGCGAGCAGCACGGCGACGAGGAGGCGCCGGGCCCGACGAGAGATGCCGACCGCGACCGAGGTGTCGGTCATGGTCGGCATCGTCGTCCGGGGGTGCACCCGCGGCAGCCTAGTGGCCGCGGCTGTGCGCTCTCGCCCGGCCTGCGGCGACAAGGGTCAGCGCTTGCCCGTGGTGTCGCGCTTCTCCTTGATCTTGGCGGCCTTGCCGCGCAGGTCGCGCAGGTAGTACAGCTTGGCGCGACGCACGTCGCCGCGGGTCATGACCTCGATCCGGTCGATGACCGGGGTGTGCAGCGGGAAGGTGCGCTCCACGCCGACGCCGAAGGAGATCTTGCGGACGGTGAAGGTCTCGCCGATGCCGCCGCCGGAGCGACGGATCACGACGCCCTGGAAGACCTGGACACGGGAGCGGGTGCCCTCGATGACCTTGACGTGGACCTTGAGGGTGTCTCCGGCGCGGAACGCGGGGACGTCGTCGCGCAGGCTCGCGGCGTCGAACTCAGCCAGCTTCTTCATGCGATGTCGCTTTCTCGTGGGGCCGCCACAGGTCGTCCCACCGTCGGCTGCGCCCTGGGTCGGGTGCAGGCAGGTGTCGTATGACGTCCCCGGCTGCCGCGTCCCTGTCATCAGACAGGTCCTCCCCCTGTGGCAGGGGCATGGTTGATCGCCGCGAGACGCAAGGCACGATTCTGCCAGACCAGGGTCCCTGACCCCAACTCGGGCGGTCGACGGCGTCCCGAGGCGTCCCCGAGGCGGCGCCGGCCCGGTGCGCGCGAGCGCGGGTGGAGCGCGGCGGACCCAGGAGCACGATGCGGTCAGGAGCGCCGCAGGCGCTTCTCGAGCTCCACGGTGCCTGGGACCCCCTGCCGGGCCTCGCGCACCGGGCGGTACCCCGCCTTGCGGTAGAGGCGCTGGTTGCGCTCGCTGCGCGCCCCCGTGAGCAGCCACGCCCGGGTGGCCTCGGGCGGCGCCTGGCGCTCGACGTGGGCGAGCAGCTGCCGGCCCATCCCCTGCCCCACGAGGTCCGGGGCGACCATGAGCCGACCGACCTCCCAGGTGTTGCCGTCGACGAGCCTGCCGCGCACCGACGCCACCAGCCGGCCGTCACCGCGATTCGCGCCGCGAGCGCCGTCGCGGACCACCCAGGTGCGCCACCCGTCGATCCCGCTCCGGGCCTGCGCCAGCGTCTCCACGAGCGGGGGGATGTCGGGCGCCTCGTTGACCCGGCCCTCGTCCACCCAGCAGGCCCGGGTGAGGGTCCACAGCTCGGGGACGTCGGCGGGCGTCGCCAGGCGGATCGCCAGCTCCTCGCCGCCCGCGAGGGTGGCCGACGCGGGCAGCAGGTCGGGGCGCCGCGCGGCGGTCCGCTCGAGGCGCTGCCGCTGCCGCCAGGTCGCGATCGCGCCGTGGTCGCCCGAGAGGAGCACCGGCGGCACCTCGCGGCCGCGCCAGGACGCCGGCTTGGTGTAGACGGGGTACTCGAGCAGGCCGTCCTCGTGGGACTCCTCGACGAGCGACGCGGCGTTGCCCACGACCCCGGGCAGCAGCCGGGCCACCGCCTCGGTGATGGTGAGGACGGCGACCTCGCCACCGTTGAGCACGTAGTCGCCGAGGGACACGACGCGGACCCGGCCGTCGAGCGCCTCCTGCGCGTGCTCGTAGACGCGCTCGTCGATCCCCTCGTAGCGTCCGCAGGCGAAGGCCAGCCACGGCTCGCCCGCCAGCTCGTGGGCCATCGCCTGGTCGAAGCGCCGACCGCCGGGACCCGGCACCACGAGCAGGGGGCGGGCGCCGGCATACGACTCGTCACCGACCGAGCGCAGGTGGTCGATCGCCTGGGCCCACGGCTCGGGCTTCATCACCATGCCGGCGCCCCCGCCGTAGGGGGTGTCGTCGACGGTGCGGTGCCGATCGGTCGTCCACGAGCGCAGGTCGTGGACGTGCAGGTCCAGCAACCCCTCGCGGCGGGCCTTGCCGATGAGGGAGAGGTCCAGCGGCGAGAGGTACTCGGGAAAGATCGAGACGACGTCGATGCGCACGGTCACTCCCCGTCGAGGTCGAACAGCCCGTCGGGCGCGTCGACGACGACCCGGCCCGCCGCCACGTCCACCGTGGGCACCAGCGCCTCGACGAAGGGGACGAGCCCGGTCGGGCCGTCCGTGAGCCGCACCTCGAGCAGGTCCTGGACGGGGCGGGTGTGCAGGGCCACGACCTCGCCGACGACCTCCCCGGCGGGGTCCTCGGCCCGGAGCCCGACCAGGTCGGACTCGTACCAGCCCTCGTCGTCGCGCTCGGAGGTCCCGGCGGCCCCGCCGGTGCCATCGGTCCCGTCGGCCACGTCGAGGGTCAGGAGGGTGTTGCGCAGGGACTCCGCACCCGTGCGGTCCGGGATCTCCTCGAAGGCCAGCAGCCAGGTCCCGTTGTGGACGCGTGCGGTCCGCACGGTCAGCTCGCGGGGCACGCCGGACCCGCGGCGCGCCTCGGTGGTCAGACGCGTACCAGGGGCGAGCCGCGCCTGCGGCTCGTCGGTGCGCAGCTCCACCGTGACCTCACCGCGCAGCGCGTGCGCCTTGCCGATCCTGGCGACGACGACGTCCATGCTGAATCTCCTCGTTTGGTCGTGCGGGTCTGCCCCGAGAGACGACGAGAGGCGTGCGACGGGATGGTCCCGTGCACGCCTCTCGTGGTTCGAGCGTGATGCCGTGGGGCGCTCAGCGCACCCGGTCCGTGTCGACGATGTCGACGCGCACCTGCTTGCCACCGGCCAGGGCACCCATGACGGTGCGCAGGGCGCTGGCCGTGCGGCCCGAGCGGCCGATGACGCGACCGAGGTCGTCCGGGTGGACACGGACCTCGAGCACCTCACCGCGGCGGAGCTCCTTGTGGCGCACCACCACGTCCTCGTCGTGGTCCACGATCCCCTTGACGAGGTGCTCGAGCGCCTCCTCGAGCACGATCAGGCCTCGGCCTTCTCGTCGGACTCCGGAGCGGCGGCCTCGACGGACTCGGTCGCGGGGACCTCCTCGGCCTCGGCGGAGCCGGCGGACTCGGCAGCCTCGGCCGGGTCGGTCGTGGCGGGGGCCTCGGGGGCGGGCTCGGCCGGAGCCTCGTCCTTGGGGGCGGACTTCTTCTTCGGCGTCTCCTTGGGCTCGAGCTCGGCCTTCTGGAGGGCCTCGTTGTAGAGGTCCTGCTTGGAGCGCTTGGGCTCCTTGACCTGCAGGGTGCCCTCGGCGCCCGGGAGGCCCTTGTGCTTCTGCCAGTCACCAGTGATCTTGAGCAGAGCCATGACCTGCTCGGTCGGCTGAGCGCCGACGCCCAGCCAGTACTGCGCGCGCTCGGAGGTGATCTCGATGCGCGACGGCTGCTCCGTCGGGTGGTAGATGCCGATCTCCTCGATCGCACGACCATCGCGCTTGGTGCGCGAGTCCATCACGACGACGCGGTAGTACGGTGCACGGATCTTGCCCATGCGCTTCAGACGAATCTTGACGGCCACGAGTGTGGTGTCTCCTTGGATGTGGTGTGGGTGAGCCCGCGTCACGACACCGTGGGGACAGGCGCGGGCGGACTCGATGGACGCGTCGAGACCGGTGAGAGGGTCCGCTCACGGCGCATACGAGAGTCCATGATGCCAGATGGGCGGGGGTGCTGACGACATCCGGCGTGTCCGGACCGTGCCGGTGCGGACCCAGCAGCCTCAGTCCTCGGCGAGGAGCCGGTCGAGGTCGAAGGTCCGCGGGATCTCGTCGATGCGGGCGTACTCGTCGAACAGGTGGCCCTGGGCCAGGTCGCAGCCGAGGTCGCGCAGCACCCGCGCCGCCTCCGCGGTCTCGATGCCCTCCGCCACGACCGTCAGACCGAGGGTCTGGGCCATCGAGATGACCGCGTCCACGAGCGTGCGGTCGGAGGCGCTGCGGGCCGCACGCACGACCAAGGAACGGTCGATCTTGAGGAGCTGCACCGGCATCCAGGACAGGTGGACCATCGAGCTGTGCCCGGTGCTGAAGTCGTCGATGGCGAGGCGCACCCCGGCCTCGGACAGTTCGCGCAGCACCTGCGCCTCCTGGGAGGCGACGTCGACGAAGGACCGCTCGGTGACCTCGACCACCAGCCGCTCCAGGCCGAGGCCCGCCGCCTCCGTGCGTCGACGCAGGTCCTCCAGCAGCCCGGGACGCCGCAGCTCTCGGGGCCCGAGGTTGATGGCGACGAAGCTCGGGGTCCCGGACGCGGCCAGGTCACGGATCGACTCGGCGAGCACGACGCGACCCAGCGCGTCGATGAGCCCGGACTCCTCGGCGATCTCGATGAACTCGGCGGCGCGGACGAGTCGTCCGTTCTCCTCCATGCGGCACAGCGCCTCCACCCCGACGACCTCGCCGGTGCGCAGGTCGACGATCGGGTCGTATGCCGCAAGGATGCGCCCCTCCTCGATCGCCCGGCGCACGCGGTGCTCCACCTCGAAGCGGCGCACCGCCTGCTCCCGGTCGGCATGGCCGAAGACGTAGATGCCGCCCCCGCCCTGCGACTTGGAGCGGTTGAGGGCCACGTCCGCGTCGCGGAGGAGGTCGAGGTCGGTGTCCCCGACGGGTCGCTCCACCCCCGGGGCGGCCTGGGCCACGCCGATGCTCACCTGCGGTCGCACCGGGCCGAGGCTCGGCAGGTCGACGGGGGTGCAGAGCTCGTCGACGAGCTGCTGGGCGGTGGCGACCCCGTCGAGGGGCCCCTCCGTGTCGATGAGCACGCAGAACTCGTCCGCCCCCAGACGGGCGACGCACGTGCGTCCGGCCAGACCGAGGACGGCCGTCTCGAGCCGGCGCCCGACGACCGAGAGCAGGGCGTCGCCCACCTCGTGGCCGTGGGCGTCGTTGACCACCTTGAACCGGTCCAGGTCGAGGTAGAGCACGGTCCGCCAGGTCCTGGGACCGGCCGGCTCGCGCAGCCTGCTCAGCACCGCGTCCCGGCTGTAGAGCCCGGTCAGCTCGTCGTGCGCCGCCCGCCAGGTGAGCTCGGCCGTGCGCTGCCGCACGAGCAGCGTGAGCTGCTGCTCGCGCCGGCGGGACTCCTTGAGGTCGGCCTGCAGGAGGTCCATGCGCAGCCGCTCGGCGAGGTCGCGCACCCGTGACGAGGATCCGGCCCGCGCGTCGCCACGCGCCGCCTCGCGCTGCTCCTTCAGCAGAGCCAGGGCGCCGGCCTCGTCGCCCGTGCGCTCGGCGGCCTCGGTCAGCACGTCATACACCGCGTCGCGCTGCGACCGGGGAAGGGTGCTGGCGTGGTGGTAGGGCGCGAGGGCCCGGACCGCCGACTCGGCGTCCCCCGAGCGCAGGTGGGCCGTGGCGAGCGCGAGCAGCGTCGCGAGGCTCGGCGCTCCGGTCGTCCGTGTCTCGTCGTCGGCGAGCCGTCGCAGGGCGTCGGGGGCGTCGGGGTCGCCGAGCCTGGCGCGGACGGCGGCGACGCGGCGGACGTGGTCCGCGGGGTTCAGCCCCGCATGGACGACGAGCTCGGCCCCCCGCTCGCTCTCAGCCAGGGCGCCGTCGAGGTCGCCGGCGTCGAGCAGCAGCTCGGCCCGGATGCCGTGCAGGCGGGCCATGGCGGCGTCGGACTGCGGGACGGCCGTGCTGGCGAGGGCCCGGTCGACATACGTGAGGCCCAGGTCGGTGTCCCCGAGCGCCTGCATGACCTGAGCGAGCCGTGCGAGGACGAGGGGCTGCAGCCCGAGCGCACCATCCGCGTCCGCCTCCAGCGACGCTCGGAAGTGGGTGACAGCCAGCGCGAGGTCGCCGGCCGCAGCGGCCACCTGCCCCTCGAGGGCCAGCAGCCCGGCGCGGACGCGTAGGCCGAGGTCGTCCTCGGGCAGCGGCAGCGTCGCCGAGCGTCGAGCCGAGGCAGCGCACGCGGCCGCACCGTCGAGGTCGCCGAGCGCGAGTAGCGCCTCGCCGCGGGTCAGCTCGCCCTGGATCTCCACGACGAGGCTCCACGGGCCCGGCGGCAGGTCGGTGATCACCTGCAGCGCACCGCCGGCCACCTGCAGCGCGGCCCCCGGGTCGTTCTCGCCGAGGTAGCCCAGCTCGCTGGCCAGGTCCGCCGCGCACTGCACGGTGGTGTCGAGGGTGATGTCAGGGTCGGTCTCGGCGAGGCGCGCCAGGCGCTGGGAGGCACGGGCGGCGCGCTTGATGCGCAGGGCGGCCTCGCTGGCGGCCAGGCCCACGCGCAGCAGCGCCGTGTCGTCGCGGACACGGCCGACGCTGGGTCCTCGAAGGCTCACGCCCCTTATCTTGCCCAAAACATCTACGCAGAGTCACGACCACACTACAAATTGCTACTGGAAGTTGAGATCCGCGGGACAGCGCGGGGCGCCGCCCGACCGTCCGGTCGCGCGGCGCCCCGCTGATGCCAGTCAAAAGCCCCCAGCCCGGATGACGGCGGTCCGCCGCCATACGGGCTCTGAGTCACGTGATCTGGGTCACTTGACCAGAGCCGACAGGGTCGGGTCGTTGGCGTAGGCCTCCTTGGCGTTGGCCTTGGTCACGATGACCGGCTCGAGCAGGTTGGCCGGCACGACCTTGACGCCGTTGTTGTAGGACTTCTCGTCGTTGACCGTGACCTTCTCGCCCTTCTGGAGCTGCTTGGTCATGTCGATCGCGGCGGCGACCAGCTTGCGCGTGTCCTTGTTGATGGTGGAGTACTGCTCCCCCGCCATGATCGACTTGACCGACTCGACCTCGGAGTCCTGGCCGGTGACGACCGGGGTCGGCTTGCCGGCCTGCTTGACGGAGGTCATCGCGGCACGGGCCAGGGTGTCGTTGGGCGACAGGACGCCGTCGAGCGGGACGGAGGCGTAGTGGGCGGCGAGCACGTTGTCCATGCGCTTCTGGACGTTCTCCGCCTTCCAGTCCTGGGTCACGACCTGCTGGAAGGACGTCTGCCCGGAGACGACCTTGAGCGTCCCGTCCTTGATCTTGGGCTGCAGCACGCTCATCGCGCCGTCGAAGAACACCTTGGAGTTGGCGTCGTCGGGCGAGCCGGCGATGAGCTCGACGTTGTAGGGGCCGTTGGGCTTCTTGGCCTTGAGGCCCTCGAGAAGCGCGTTGCCCTGCAGCACACCCACCTTGAAGTTGTCGAAGGCGACGTAGTAGTCCACGGCCTGGGTGTTGGTGAGCAGGCGGTCGTAGGCGATGACGGTGACGCCCTGCTGCTTGGCGGCCTGCAGCTGGGTGCCGAGCTGGGAGCCGTCCAGCGCACCGACGATCAGGACCTTGGCACCCTTGGTGACCATCGTCTGGATCTGGTTCTGCTGCTCCGCGACGCCGTTGTTGGCGAACTGCACGTCGACCTTGAAGCCGGCGTCCGTCATGTCCTTCTTGAAGATGTTCTCCGCGAGAACCCAGTTCTCCGAGGTCTTCTTGGGCAGCGCCACCCCGATCAGGGCGCCCTGGTCGAAGCCCTTGGCCGCGGCGGACCCGCCGCTGCTCTGGGTCGAGGTGGAGGTCTGCTCGGCGCGCCCGCAGGCGGACAGGGTGAGGGCGACCGCGGAGACGGCCACGACGGTGGTGGTGAGCTTGCGCATGTGACTTCCTTGTCGTTCGTACTGGTGTGGTGAGGGTGGGGCTCAGGCCTTGGGCCGGGCCGTGGCGCCGGTTTGCGCGGTGCTCGTCGGCGTGCGCGACCCGGCGTTCTTGGTGAGGTGGCCGATGATCGACGGCCGCCCCTGCATCTTGTTGAAGACGTCGAAGGCCACGGCCGCGAGCAGCACGAGGCCCTTGATGATCTGGGTGACGTCGGCGCTCACGCCGAGCAGCGAGAGCCCGTTGTTGAGCACGGCCATGACCAGGCCGCCGATGATCGAGCCGACGACGGTGCCCACGCCGCCGGAGACGGCCGCCCCGCCGATGAAGACGGCGGCGATGGCGTCGAGCTCCCAGCCGACGCCGTCGCTCGGCCCGGACGCGGTGGAGCGGGCGACGAACATCATGCCCGCGAGGGCCGCGAGGACGGACATGTTCATCATGACCAGGAAGTTGACCTTCTTGGCCTTGACGCCCGACAGCTCGGCGGCGTGCTTGTTGCCACCCACGGCATACACGTGGCGACCGACCACGGTGCGGCTGGAGATGAAGCCGTAGAGCATGACGAGGAACGCCAGGATCAGGCCCGAGACGGGGAAGGAGGTCCCGGGGCGACCGGACGCCATCAGCAGGGTCACCGCGATGATCGCCCCGCAGATGAGCAGCAGGCGGATGCCGAGGGCGACGCCGTCCTCGAGCGGGAGGCCGATCTTGCGCTGGTTGGCGCGGTTGCGCAGCGCTCCCCCGACGATCGCGAGGCAGGCCAGCACGCCGAGCAGCACGGTGAGGTTGTTGTAGCCGGTGTTGGGCCCGACCTCGGGCAGGTAGCCGGACCCGATGGTCTGGAAGCCCTCGGGCACCGGCACGGTGAGCGACTTGCCGACCCACTGGTTGACCCCGCGGAAGATGAGCATCCCCGCGAGCGTCGTGATGAAGGCCGGGATGCCGACGTAGGCGACCCAGAATCCCTGCCAGGCCCCGATCAGCGCGCCGAGCGCGAGGCCCAGCAGGATGGCCAGGGGCCAGGCGAGGTTCCAGTCCCGCATCGCCATCGCGACCATGATGCCCACGGCCGCGGCCACCGACCCGACCGACAGGTCGATGTGCCCGGCGATGATGACGAGGACCATCCCGATGGCCAGCACGAGGACGTAGGCGTTGCCCTGGAGGATGTTGATGACATTGGTGGGGTCGAGGGTCAGGCCGTTGGTCAGGACCTGGAAGAGCGCGATCAACGCCACGAGGGCGATGATCATGCCGAACTGGCGGATGTCACCGCCGAAGACCTGCTTGAGCTTGTTCATCGGGCGTCTTTCGGTCAGGCGGAGGGCGCGTGGGTGGAGGACGTGAGGGTCATGAGGCGCATGAGGTTCTCCTGCGTGGCCTCGGACTTGTCGAGGCAGCCGGTGATGGCCCCCTCGCAGATCGTGTAGATGCGGTCGGACAGGCCGAGGAGCTCCGGCAGCTCGGAGGAGACGACGATGACGCCCTTCCCCTGCAGCGCGAGCTGCTGGATGATCCCGTAGATCTCGAACTTGGCCCCCACGTCGATGCCGCGGGTGGGCTCGTCCAGGATGAGGACCTCGGGGTCGGTGAACAACCACTTCGCCAGCACGACCTTCTGCTGGTTGCCGCCGGACAGCTTGCCGACACCCTCGTTGACGGAGGGGGCCTTGGTGCGCAGCGAGGTGCGGTAGCGCTCGGCGAAGTCGAACTCCTTGTGCCGGTCGACCACACCGCCCGGCGAGATCTTGCCGAGCTTGGCGGAGACCGTGGTCGTCTTGATGTCGTCGAGGAGGTTCAGCCCCAGCACCTTGCGGTCCTCGGTGACGTAGCCGAGGCCCTCCTTGATCGCGGTGGAGACGCTGGTCAGCTTGAGCCGGCGGCCCCGCAGGAAGGCCTCGCCGCCGAGGAGCTGGCCGTAGGAGTGGCCGAACAACGAGCGCATGAGCTCGGTCCGGCCGGCACCCATCAGTCCCGCGAAGCCCACGATCTCGCCCGCCCGCACCGTGAAGGACGAGCCCTTGCACACCAGCCGGCCGGGGATCTGCGGGTGCTCGACCGTCCAGTCGCGCACCTCGAGCAGGGTCTCGCCGATCTGCGGCGTGTAGTCGGGGAAGCGGGAGTCCAGGGGGCGACCGACCATGCCGCGGATGATGCGGTCCTCGTCCACGCCGCCGCGGTGGACGTCGAGGGTCTCGATGGACCGCCCGTCACGGATGATGGTGATGGAGTCCGCGATGGCGGCGATCTCGCCCAGCTTGTGGCTGATCATGATGCAGGTGATGCCCCGGTCGCGCAGACCGCGCAGCAGGTCGAGCAGGTGGGCCGAGTCCTCCTCGTTGAGGGCCGCGGTGGGCTCGTCGAGGATGAGCAGCCGGACGTTCTTGTTGAGCGCCTTGGCGATCTCGACGAGCTGCTGCTTGCCGACACCGATGTTCTTGACCGGTGTCTCCGGGTCGTCGCGCAGGCCCACCGTCGACAGCAGCTCGCGGGCCCGCCTGTTGGTCTCCACCCAGCTGATGATGCCGCCCCTGGCCGCCTCGTTGCCGAGGAAGATGTTCTCCGCGATCGACAGCTCGGGGATGAGGGCGAGCTCTTGGTGGATGATCACGATGCCGGCGCTCTCGCTGGCCCGGATGTCCTTGAACTCCACCTCACGACCGTCGTAGAGGATGCGGCCGGCATACGTGCCGTGGGGATAGATCCCCGACAGCACCTTCATCAGGGTGGACTTTCCCGCGCCGTTCTCGCCGCAGATCGCGTGCACCTCGCCGGTGCTGACGGCGAGGTTGACGTGGTCCAGCGCCTTGACGCCGGGGAATTCCTTGGTGATGTCGACCATCTCGAGGATGACGGGCGCACCGGGTCGTGCCATCAGAGGGTCCCTTCTTCGCGACCTGACGACAACCGCGTCGTCACTCGTTCACAAAGTGAACTCGCTGGCGTGCCCGGCGTCAACCGCAGCGGCCCCTGCGTTGCGGGTTCGTGACGAAGGCCTCACTCAGTCGGCCGAGTGCGCGAGCGCCGCGGCGCCGAGGGCCTCGGTCCGGTCGCCCAGGGTCGTCAGGGTCAGCACCGTGGCCTCGGCGACGGCCGGGGTGGTGGCTCGCGAGAGCCCGTGCCGGATCGAGGGGAGCAGGGCCTCCCCCACGGCCGTCAACGGCCCCCCGACGGCGATCACGGCCGGGTTGATCACGTTGCACAGCCCCCCGCACACCTGCCCGAGGGCGGCACCGGCGTCCTCGAGGACGCGCAAGGCGGCCGGGTCCCCCGCCTGGACGAGGGAGATGAGCTCGGACGTGCGGGGCAGACGACCCGCCGACACCCCCAGCGCCGCCAGCATCGAGGGCACCGACGCGACGGTCTCCAGGCACCCGCGGTTGCCGCAGCGGCAGACCTGGCCGTACGCCGCGACCGGCAGGTGCCCGATCTCGCCGGTCATGCCGAGGTGGCCACGATGCACCCGGCCGCCGAGGACCAGCCCCGAGCCCACGCCTGAGGCCACCTTGACGTAGACGAGGTCCTGCACTCCCTTGTAGGCGCCCCAGCGCGCCTCGGCGAGCGCGCCGAGCGTCGCGTCGTTGTCGACGTGGACGGGCATGCCGAGCCGCTCGGCGAAGGTCTCGGCAATCGGCAGGCCGACCCACTCGGGGAGGATCGCCCCGTGGCCCACCAGTCCGGTCCGGACGTCGACCGGACCGGGTATGCCGAGGCCCGCCCCGACGAGGCGGTGCCCCGCGTGATCCGCCGCCACCCGCACCTCGGAGACCAGGTCCGCCACCACCTGCAGGCACTCGGAGGCCCGGTGGCCCGCCGGGAGCTCGTGCGCGGACTCGCCGACGACCTCCCCGGACTCCGTCGCCACGACGACGCGCACGTGGCGACGGCCGACGTCGATCCCGAGGGCCACCTGTCGCCCCGCCTGGGGCACCAGCGTCACCTGGGTGGCCCGGCGTCCGGACGCGGTGGTCGTGCCCGTCGCGACCCGGCCGTCGTCCACCAGGGAGCGCACCAGGTTGGACACGGTCGCCGGGGAGAGACCCGTGGCCCGCGCCAGGTCCGCCTGCGTGGACGCGCCGCTCGAGCGCAGGTGCCGCAGGACTCGCTCGGTGTTGGCCCGCCGCAGGGCGCTGGGCGACCCGGATCCCCGTGGGGCGGTGCGGGATCGGGTGCGTCGGTCCTGGGGCATGGCTACACCATGAACCCGGTGACCATTGCCGTCAAGAAGTGAACGCAACCTGTGACGAAGGTTATGACCTCAGCCGCGGACGACACCGCGCAGGACGACGGCCGTCGGGAACGCCAGCACGTCGAGGTCCTCACGGGGATCGGTGGCGTAGACGCAGAGGTCCGCCTGAGCCCCCTCCTCGATCCCGGGCCGCCCCAGCCAGTGGCGCGCGCCCCAGCTGACGGCGTCGAGCACCGCACGTGGCGGCAGCCCGGCCGCCCGCAGCTCGCGGGCCTCGGACCCCACCAGACCGTGCGGCAGCGACCCACCGGCGTCGGTGCCGCAGTAGATCGGGACGCCGGCCTCGAAGGCCGTGCGCACGGTCTCGTGGCGTCGGCGGTGCAGGTCGAGCATGTGGCGGTGGTAGTCCGGGAACTTGGCCCGGGCCGGCTCGGCGATCTGGGGGAAGGTCGCGATGTTGACCAGCGTCGGGACGATGGCGATGCCCTGCCGGGCGAAGGTGTCGACCACCTCGCCGCGCAGCCCGGTCGCGTGCTCGATGCAGTCGATCCCGGCGGCCGCCAGCTGCGGCAGCACCTCCTCGCCGAAGCAGTGGGCGGTGACCCGGGCCCCCTCCTCGTGCGCGACGGTGATCGCCTCGCGCGCCACGTCCTGCGGCCAGCACGGCGCCAGGTCGCCCGTCGCGCGATCGATCCAGTCACCGACCAGCTTGACCCAGCCGTCCCCGCGCCGTGCCTGCGCACGGACCGTCTCGACGAGCTGGTCCGGCTCGATCTCGTCCGCGTAGTCGCGGATGTATCGCCGGGTCCGGGCGATGTGACGCCCCGCGCGGATCACGACCGGCAGGTCCTCGCGGTCGTCGATCCAGCGGGTGTCGGACGGCGAGCCCGCGTCCCGGATCAGCAGCGTCCCCGCTGCCCGGTCGCCCCTGATCTGGGCCTCGGCGGTCTCCGCGTCCACGGGCCCGTGCGCATCCAGCCCCACGTGGCAGTGGGCGTCGACCAGGCCGGGGAGCACCCAGCCGCGGATCGTCTCGCAGTCCCCGGACGGCTCGGTGAAGGTCACCCGGCCGTCCACCACCCACAGCTCGTCACGGACGTCGTCGGGGCCGACCAGGACCGGGCCGGCGAGGTGCAGCGGTGCAGCGCTCATGGTCGTGACCCTATCGGCGCGAACGTGTCGTCGCACCGCCAGGGAAGCACCTCGACCTAGGCCTGAATGCAGCAGTCACCACTACTGCTGGTCGCCGCGCGGTCGCCGGCCAGATCACGCACCGCACCAGGTCCATGACCGTCCGAAGTAGTTGCAACCCGTGAAGGTACAGCCGTATGCGATGACCCAACCGGCCAGTAGGTCGGGCCGGAACCTGGTGGAGCCCCACCACCCAGGTGGGATCCCGCCCCTCCTGAGGAAGCGGTCACCATGTCCCCCACGCTCGCCCCCACGAGCCCCGAGGCCACCGCCCCTGCCGGCGCGCAGCGCGCCCAGGCATCGGTCGGCGAGCGCCGCCTCGGTCGCGTCCACGTCCTCGTCCCGGCCCACAACGAGGAGGCCGGGATCGCCAACACGCTCCTGGCCCTGCGCGACCAGACCTACCAGCCGCACACGGTGACGGTCATCGCTGACAACTGCACGGACGCGACCGTCGACATCGCCCGCGGCATGGGGGTCACGGTCGTCGAGACCGTCGGCAACACGGACAAGAAGGCCGGCGCCCTCAACCAGGTGCTCGACACGCTGCTGCCGACCCTGGGGGCGGACGACCTGGTGTTCGTGCAGGACGCCGACTCGGCCCTCGACGCCCACTTCCTCGAGAACGCCGCCGGCTATCTCACGAGGCACGACCACCTCGGCGCCGTCGGCGGGACCTTCCGGGCGCAGCCGGCCGTGCAGCGCGAGCGCACCCGCCGCGCCGAGGCTCCGGCGGAGCGGTGGAGCCGCCTGACGTGGAACGCCAACTCCCGCTTCCTCCAGCACCTCCAGGACAACGAGTACGCCCGCTACGCCCGCGACGTCCGGCGCCTCGACGGCAAGTGCCTCGTGGTCACGGGCACGGCCGCGATGTTCCGGGCCACCATGCTGCAGGACCTCAGCCTGGCCCGCCTGGACGGGCGGCTCCCCGGGGGTGACGGCCGCGGCGGCATCTACGACCCGCGCGTCCTCACGGAGGACAACGAGCTGTCCTTCGCGATCATGCACCTGGGCTACGAGCTGCTCGCACCCCCCAGCTGCACGCTCACCACCGAGGCGATGTCGACCTGGCGCGAGCTGTGGCAGCAGCGCCTGCGGTGGAAGCGCGGGGCCGTCGAGAACTGCGTGCAGTACGGCATCACCCGGGTGACCCGTCCCTACTGGGGCCGCCAGCTGCTCACGATGCTGGGCGTCGTCATCACCGCGTTGTACCTCGCGGACGTCGCCCTGACGATCACGCTCGGGCACTTCATGCTCCAGCCGATCTGGCTGGGCATCACTGCGATCTTCTGCGTCGAGCGCTTCGTCACGGTGCGCGACAAGGGAATTCGCCAGCAGCTGCTCTCCGCCACGATGTACGAGCTGCCCTTCGACTTCTTCCTCCAGGCGACCCACGCCAAAGCCTATGCAGATGCCATCGCACGAACCGAAAGGACATGGTGACCCATGTACAACAACCCAGCCACCCCCGTCTTCGCCGCCGGAGTCGGCGGAGGCCTGACCTACGCAGGCTTCGAGAGCCTGTACCTCGCCATGGGCGCGTTCGCCCTCGTGGCGGCGGTCTCGGCCGTGAAGCGGATGGCCCCGGTCTACCGCGGCAAGGCTGCCCGGGCCCGGGCAGCGATGCTGAACGAGTCCGCCTGACCTGGGGGACCCGATCACACGCGACATACAGTGCGTAGTGGGCGGTGACTGTGCGTAATATTTGCGCATGGTCACCGCCCGTCGCCGTCGCTCCCTGCTCGCCGTTGCCGCCCTCGCGACGGCGTCCCTCGTGACCGCGCCCGCCGCCCTGCCTGGTGCGGGCGACCCCACCGCCGCCGCGGCCCAGCCGACGGCCCTCACTTCCACCATCCCCCTGGCCCTCGGCGCCTACAGCCAGGGCATGGACCGCGATCCCCGCGTGCTCGACCGCACGGCCTCGGCCGTCGGGCGTCCGATGGCGATCGCCTCGGTCTTCCGCGGGCGCGGTGACGACCCCTACTGGCCCTACCCGAGCGACCGGGCCATGGGTGCCACGCGCACCCTCCTCGTCGCCTGGTCGCTGGAGGACTACGGCAACTACGCCTACTGGTCGAGCGGCCGCGGCGACGCGGTGCTCCGCGCCAAGGCGCGCACGCTGCGTGCCTACGGTCGTCCCGTGGTCCTGCGTCCCTGGGCCGAGATGAACGCCGACTGGGTCGCGCACCAGCCGAGCGCCGGCGCGACCAAGAGCCGCGGCGGCAGCCCGGCGCAGTTCAAGGCCGCGTGGCGCCGGGCCGTAACGATCTTCCGCCAGGAGCGCGCCACCAACGTCCGCTGGGCCTTCAACCCCACCACCGACACGTATACCGGGACCACCGACGTCCGCACGATCTATCCCGGCAACGACGTCGTCGACATCCTCGGGCTGGACGGCTACAACTGGGGGACGACGCGGACCCGCAACCTGGGCTGGCGCAGCTTCGACAACGTCTACGCGACGCAGTACCAGCGCCTCGTCGCGCTCGCACCGCGCAAGCCCGTGTGGATCTGCGAGATCTCCTCGGCCGACCCGGCCTCGGCCGGGGTGTCGCGGGTGCCGGTCAGCGCTCCGAGCGGTCAGAGCAAGGCGACGTGGTGGCGCGACGCCTTCGCCCGGATGAGGACGGGCTACCGCAACGTCCAGGCCGTCGTGATCTTCGACGTGGACAAGGAGCGCAACTGGCGGGTCGCCAGCTCGTCGGGCTCCGCGTCAGGTCTGCGCTCGGCCGTCGCGACGCCGATCCTCAAGCCGCGTCAGCCCTGACCCGCGGGGTCAGCGACCCAGGAACGAGTCGAACCCCTTGGGCAGCTGGGAGGCGTCCAGACCAGCGCCGTCGGCGCCGTCCGTGCCCCCGAAGGCCGACCCGAACGAGTTGCCCTTGGCGGCCTTGGCCTTGTCCGCGGCGGCGCGCTCCTGCTCGGCGCGCTTGGCCGGGTTGCCCGACTTCCCCTTCTTGCGCTGGGGGGCCTGCTTGCCCTTCTTGCCGCCACCGGGCAGACCGGGCATGCCCGGCATGCCGCCTCCGCGACGCATCTGCCGCATCATCTTCTGCGCCTCGCCGAAGCGCTCGAGCAGGGCGTTGACCTCGGACACCTGCACGCCGGAGCCGCGGGCGATGCGGGCCCGCCGCGACCCGTT
>NZ_DCYC01000040.1:0-85394 GCF_002330965.1 Arsenicicoccus sp. UBA2120 | reverse complement strand
ACCGGGCATGCCGGGCATGCCGCCTCCGCGACGCATCTGCCGCATCATCTTCTGCGCCTCGCCGAAGCGCTCGAGCAGGGCGTTGCCCTCGGACCCCTGCCCGCCGGAGCCGCGGGCGATGCGGGCCCGCCGCGACCCGTTGATCTGCTTGGGGTGGGTGCGCTCGAACGGCGTCATCGACCGGACCATCGCCTCGACCCGGTCGAACTCCCGCTCGTCCAGGGAGTTGATGGCGTCCCGCATCTGGTTCATCCCCGGCATCATGCCGAGCATCGACTTCAGGTTGCCCATCTTCTTGATGGCGGCCATCTGCTGGAGGAAGTCGTCGAAGGTGAAGTCCTCCTCCGCCATGAACTTGCGGGCCATCTCGTCGGCCTCGCGGCGGTCGAACGCCCGCTCGGCCTGCTCGATCAGGGTGAGGACGTCACCCATGTCGAGGATGCGGCTCGCCATCCGGTCCGGGTGGAAGACCTCGAACTCCTTGACGCCCTCACCCGTCGAGGCGAACATGATCGGTCGCCCGGTGGTCTGGGCGACCGAGAGGGCCGCACCACCGCGGGCGTCGCCGTCGAGCTTGGTGAGCACGACACCGGTGAAGTCCACGCCGCGGTGGAAGGCGTCGGCGGTCTCCACCGCGGCCTGGCCGATCATGGCGTCGATGACGAAGAGGACCTCGTCGGGCTCGATCGCCGAGCGGATGTCGGAGGCCTGCTGCATGAGGGCCTCGTCGATCGCGAGGCGGCCGGCGGTGTCGACGATGACGACGTCGCGCTGCTGGCGGCGCGCCTCCTCGACGCCCTGGCGGGCGACGGCGATGGGGTCCCCGAAGCCCTGCGTGCCGGAGCGGCTCTCGATGGCGGCGTCGTAGCCCGAGACGTTGCCCCGCTCGGGGGCGTAGACCGGCACCCCGGCGCGCTCGCCGACGACCTGCAGCTGGGTCACGGCGTTGGGACGCTGGAGGTCGGCCGCGACCAGCATGGGGGTGTGTCCCTGGTCCTTGAGCCAGTAGGCCAGCTTGCCCGCGAGGGTCGTCTTGCCGGAGCCCTGCAGGCCGGCCAGCATGATCACGGTCGGCGGCTGCTTGGCGAAGGCGATGCGCCGCGTCTCACCGCCGAGGATCGTGACGAGCTCGTCGTTGACGATCTTGACGACCTGCTGGGCGGGGTTGAGCGCCTCGTGCACCTCGGCCCCGAGCGCCCGGTCCCGCACCGCGGCGGTGAAGTGCCGGACCACCGGCAGCGCCACGTCGGCGTCGAGCAGGGCGACGCGGATGTCCCGGATCGTCGAGTTGACGTCGGACTCCGTGATCCGGCCCTTGCTGCGCAGGTGGCGGAAGGTGTCTGTCAGGCGGTCGGAGAGGCTCGTGAACACCAGACAAGGCTAACGGGTGACGGGTCGGCTGCCGACCAGGCGCTGCGGGCCGATCCTCGGCCCCGGGCCGTATGCCGCCCGCCCGACGCCACTCACGAGGCACCGTCGCAGGCGTCGATGAGGGCGGAGACCGTCCGCCCCACGAGGCCCGGCGACAGCGGCTCGCCGGCGGCGTCGGTGAGGTAGAAGGTGTCGAGCGTCTGCCCGGCGTAGGTCGCGACGTGGGCGCTGCGCACCGACACCCCCTCCGCGGTCAGGGCCCGGCCCAGGTCGTGCAGCAGGCCGAAGGCGTCGCCGGCCCGGACCTCGAGCACCGTCGCGTCCGTGCCACCGGCAGGCACGACGAGCACCCGCGTCTGGCCCGGCGCGGCCGAGGCGGACCGGGAGCTGGCGGTGAGGGCGCGTCGGGGTGCGCGTCGGTCCAGCGCGGCGAGGGGTGCCCGGTCGCCGGCACCGAGCCGGGCCAGGCCGCGCCGCAGCGCGTCCAGGTCGACCGGGTCCTCGGCGGGCGACACGACATGCCAGTCGTCGACGGCCAGCCCGTCGACGGTGCGGATGCTGGCGCTGCGGACCTCGAGCCCGTGCACCGCCATGAGGCCCGCCATGTCGGCGAACAGGCCGGGGCGGTCCGGGCACACGACGCTGACCCGGTCGACCGAGCCGTCGCGCTCCACGCCCACCCAGGGGTGTCCGGCGGCGAGCTCACCCCGGGCCACCGCAGGGATCTCGACCTGCGTGGGCTCGGCCTCCGGGATCGGTCGGACGGACCCCTGCGCGTCCGCGAGGCGGGCCCGGGTGCCGGCGACGAGGCGCGCGAGCAGCGAAGCACGCCAGCTCGACCAGGCCTGCTCCCCCGCGGCGCGGGCGTCGGCCTCGGTGAGCGCCCGCAGCAGCGCGAGGCGCTCCGGGTCGTCGGCGACGGCCTCGACGGCGGCGGTGACGGTGGCCGGGTCCTCCGGGTCGCGCCGGGTCGCCAGCTCGATGAGGGTGAGGTGCCGACGCACGAGGGCCACGACGGTCTCGACCTCCTCGGGCGGGTAGCCCCAGCGCTCGAGCACCGGACGCGCTCGCGTCGCACCCTCCTCGCTGTGGTCGCCCGCGCCGGCCACCTTGCCGAGGTCGTGCAGGAGCGCGGCCACGCCCAGCAGGTCGGGGCGGGCCACCTCGCGCGCGAGCCGGGACGCCTCGACGGCGGTCTCGACGCAGTGCCGGTCGACGGTGTGCCGGTGGATCCCGTTGCGCTGCGGGCGGCTTCGCACGTCGTCCCACTCCGGGAGCCAGCGGCTGACCAGCCCCGCCTGGTCGAGGTCCTCCCAGGTGTCGACGAGCCCGGGGCCGGCCGCCAGCAGGTCACCGAGCAGGTCTCGGGCGTCCTGCGGCCACGGCACCGGCAGGTCGGGGCACCGGCTCGCGAGGTTCGCCGCGGTGGCGGGGGCGAGCGGCATACCGGCTCTCGCGGAGGCGACCGCGGCCCGCAGCGGCAGGAGGGCGTCGCGGGCGGGGTCCACCCGCGGGCCGAGGACGACCTCGCCGTCGTGGGCGTGCAGGCCGTGGCCGAGGGGAGTGAGGACGGGGCGTCGGGTGCGCACCCGCAGGGTCCGGGCGCGTTGCGCCTGCCCGGCGCTGCGCAGGGCGGCGTCGAGGTCGTGGGCGACGGCCCGCGCGGCCGTCGCCACGCCGGCGAGCATCGTGTCGCTGTCGGGCTCCGAGGTCAGCGCGGCCACGGCGTCCTGGTCGGGCAGGTTGAGGCGCGTCCGCCCGCGACCGGTGACCACGTGCAGCGCGTCGCGCACGTCGAGGAGCCGGTCGTATGCCGCGAGCACCTCCCCGCGCGGCCGCTCCGCGAGCCAGGCCACCGCGAGGGCGCGCAGGATCGTCATGTCGCGCAGCCCTCCCCGGGCCTCCTTGAGGTCGGGGGCGAGGCTCTGCGGCAGGTCCCCGAAGCGCGCGTGCCTCGCCTGCGCCGACTCGACCAGCTCGGGCAGACGCTTGCGGGCGTTCGCGCGCCAGTCGTGGGCGAGGGCCGCCCGCACGGCGGTCACGACCTCCTCATCACCCGCGAGCAGGCGCAGGTCGAGCAGGCCGACCGCCGCGGTGAGGTCATCGGTGGCGGCCTTGCGGCACTGGGACAGCGACCGCACGGAGTGGTCGAGGCCGAGCCCGCTGTCCCAGAGGGGATACCAGAGGCGGTCGGCGAGGGCGGAGAGCTCGCCCTCGGGGACCCGGCCCTCGTGCAGGAGGACCAGGTCGAGGTCCGACAGGGGCCCGCCGTCGCCACGAGCCAGGCTGCCCGTGGCGGCGAGGGCGACGCCGGGCAGCAGACGTCCGGACGTCGCCTCGGCCCACAGCTCGCGCAGGGACGTGTCGGTCAGGGCCGTCACGGCCCCTCGACGGGCCTGGCCGGCCCCGCGAGCGGTGTGCTCGCGGGTGCCGGCCAGGCTGAGGCGTCGGTCGCGCAGGGTGGAGGGGGTGGCCGGGGTGGCGGCGGCGCGGGAGGCGGTGGCGGTCGCCATACCGACCCCTGTCCCTCCGGCCGTGCCGGCAGCGCCTGCTCCTGCGCCTGCCGCGCCAGCAGCGGCCCCACCGGTTGCTCCCTGTCCCGGACCGACGCTCGAGGTCACAGCGCGTCGACCCCGCGCTCGCCGGTGCGGACCCGCACGACCTCCTCGACGGGGATGGACCAGACCTTGCCGTCCCCGATGCGTCCCGTGGAGGCCTGGCGCACGACCAGGTCCATGACGTCCCGGGCGTCGCGGTCGTCGACGAGCAGCTCGAGGCGGAGCTTGGGGACGAAGTCCACGGTGTACTCCGCGCCGCGGTAGACCTCGCTGTGGCCGCGCTGGCGACCGTAGCCCGAGGCCTCGCTGACCGTCATGCCGGCCAGGCCGAAGGCCTCCAGTGCCTCCTTGACCGGGTCGAGCATGTGGGGCTTGATGATGGCGGTGATCAGCTTCATGAGTTCACGTCCTCCGTGGTGCGGGTGCCCTGGCCCCAGTGCGAGGTGGCGCCGATGGCGTCCCCGAGGGGTCCGGTCGCGCCGGGGCGGCGACCGATGGCGATGGGGGTCAGGTCGTAGCCCGTCTCGGCGTGCTGCGTCTGGTCGACGCCCTGCAGCTCGTCCTCGTCGCTGGCCCGGAAGCCCATCGTGGCATCGATGGCCTTGGCGATCACCCAGGTGACCACGAAGGAGTAGACGAGCACCGCGACCGCGCCGAGCGCCTGGCGCCACAGCTGGTCGAGCCCGCCGCCGTAGAACAGGCCGTTGACGGTGTTGACCGGGGCGGCGTCGGTGGCGAGGAAGCCGACCGCGAGCGTGCCGACCAGGCCACCCACGAGGTGGACGCCGACGACGTCGAGCGAGTCGTCGTAGCCGAGGCGGAACTTCAGGCCCACCGCGAAGGCGCAGGCCACGCCGGCGAGGGCGCCGATGATGATGCCCCCGACCGGGCTGACGGTGGAGCAGGCCGGGGTGATGGCCACCAGGCCCGCGACGACGCCCGAGGCGGCACCGAGGGAGGTCGCGTGACCGTCACGCAGACGCTCGGTGAGCAGCCAGCCGCACATGCCCGCGGCGGTGGCACCGAGGGTGTTGATCCAGGCGATGCCGGCAAGGGGGCCGGCGCCAAGGGCCGAGCCCGCGTTGAAGCCGAACCAGCCGAACCACAGCAGACCCGCGCCGAGCATGACCAGCGTCAGGTTGTGCGGGCGCATCGGGTCCTTGCCGAAGCCGCGACGCTTGCCGAGCACGAGGGCCAGGGCCAGGGCCGCCGCGCCGGCGTTGATGTGGATCGCCGTGCCGCCGGCGAAGTCGATCGCCTTGACCGTGTTGGCGATCCACCCACCCTTGTCGGACACGACGCCGTCGAAGGAGAACACCCAGTGGGCGGCCGGGAAGTAGACGAGCAGCGCCCAGATCGCCGCGAAGACGCACCACGCCGAGAACTTGGCGCGGTCCGCGATGGCTCCGGAGATCAGCGCGACCGCGATGATCGCGAACGCCGCCTGGAAGCCGGCGAAGACGGTCGAGGGCACGGTGCCGACGACCGAGTCGGGGTTGAGCATCGTGTTGAGCCCGGCGAAGTCCAGGGGGTTGCCGATCAGCCCGCCCAGGGAGTTGCCGAAGGCCATCGAGTAGCCGACGAGCACCCAGAGCACGCCGACGATCCCCATCGCCGCAAAGCTCATCATCATCATGTTGAGCACGCTCTTGGAGCGCACCATTCCGCCGTAGAAGAGGGCAAGACC
Organism: Arsenicicoccus sp. UBA2120; assembly: GCF_002330965.1. Taxonomy (NCBI): domain Bacteria; kingdom Bacillati; phylum Actinomycetota; class Actinomycetes; order Micrococcales; family Intrasporangiaceae; genus Arsenicicoccus; species Arsenicicoccus sp. UBA2120. Next base: position 79,778 of record NZ_DCYC01000040.1, on the reverse strand, counting down.
GGGGGTCATGAGCAGCACCAGCGCGGCACTGACGAGGACCCAGGCGGTGTCGCCGGTGTTGATCGCGTCCATGGGCTCAACCCTGTCGGGGCCGCGTTTCACGACCCGACGCGATCGTGTTTCCGCGACGTTAACCGCGACCGCGCCGCGTAAACACCGCGTGTCCCGCGGCTAGCGACCCCAGTGGCCGCCCATGGGCGGGACCAGCCCCGCGTCCGCCCCCGCCGCCCGCATCGCCAGGGCTATCGAGTCCACGGTGTCGTGCGCGTTGAGCCCGCTCGGGTTGGGGACGACGTGGACGATCGCGCCGTGCCAGGGCTCCGGCTGCCGTCCACGCTTGACCTGCTTGACCTGCTTGACCCCGAACGCGATCCGGTAGGTCGTGATCCCCGCGAACGCCACCACGGTCGGACGCCGATCCTGCACCACCGAGGCCAGCCGGTCCAGGCCCTCGCGCAGCTCCTCGGGGCTCACCTCGTCGGCGCGCGCCGTCGCGCGGGCGACCAGGTTCGTCATACCGATCCCCCTGTCGCACAAGGCGACCCGATCGCTGTCGGCCAGCCCGGTGCTCGGGTCCATGACCCGGGGCACGAGGCCGGCCCGGTGCAAGGCCGGCCAGAACCGGTTGCCCGGCCGCGCGTAGTGCGCGTCCACGGCCCCGGACCACAACGAGGGGTTGATGCCGACGAGGAGGAGGCGCAGGGGATCCGGCAGCAGGTCCGCGATGACCCTCCCCCGGGCCTGCTGGAGCTCGTCGGCCGTGGGCCGCCGACCCCGCACGTATGCCGGGGAGCCCGCCGCCTCACGAGGCGACGGGCTCCCGCTCGGGTGCTGCGAGACCACTACTCGACGATGGCGTCGACGAACGCGACCGCGTCGAACGGCGCGAGGTCGTCCGGGCCCTCGCCCAGCCCGACGAGCTTGACCGGGACGCCGAGGGTGCGCTGGATGGCGACGACGATGCCGCCCTTGGCGGTGCCGTCGAGCTTGGTGAGCGCGATGCCGGTGATGGCGACCTCCTTGGCGAAGGCCTCGGCCTGCTTGAGGCCGTTCTGCCCCGTGGTGGCGTCGAGGACGAGGATGACCTCGTCGACCTCGGAGGTCTTCTCGACGACGCGCTTGATCTTGCCGAGCTCGTCCATCAGGCCCACCTTGTTGTGCAGGCGGCCGGCCGTGTCGAGGATGACGACGTCGACCTCCTGCTCGATGCCGGCCTTGACCGCGTCGAAGGCCACGGACGCGGGGTCGGCGCCGTCGCGGTGGGAGCGGACGGTCGGGACACCCACGCGCTCGCCCCAGGTCTCGAGCTGGTCGGCGGCCGCGGCGCGGAAGGTGTCGGCCGCGCCGAGGATCACGTCGCGGTCCTCGGCGACGAGCACGCGCGCGAGCTTGCCGACGGTGGTGGTCTTGCCGGTGCCGTTGACGCCGACGACCATGATCACGGCCGGGCGGTCACCGCGGCGGGTGGAGGCGATGCGGCGGTCCATGGTGGGGTCGACCAGGGTCAGCAGGTCCTCGCGCAGCCACTCGCGGGCCTCGGCCTCGTCCGTGGTGCCGTCGACGCGCACGTGGGTGCGCAGCGAGTCGACGAGCTCGGAGGTGGCCTGGACGCCGAGGTCGGAGGCCAGCAGGGTGTCCTCGACCTCCTCCCACGCAGCCTCGTCGAGCCGGCCGCTGGACAGCAGGGTGAGCAGGGCACGCCCGAAGGCCGTGTTGGAGCGGGCCAGGCGCGAGCGCAGCTTGTGCATGCGGCCCCGGGCGGACTCGGGCCGCTCGGTTGCGACCTCGGCCTCGGGGGCGGTGGGGGTCGCGCCCGACGGTGCTCCGTCGCGATCGCCGGGCTCGAGGGTCGTCGTGCGGGAGGTCAGGCCCTCGGGGTCCTGGTCGGGCGCGGGCGTGCCGACCGGCGATGACGACCGCGCGGTCTCGTCGTCGAGCTCGGCACCGTCAGCAGATCCGCTGCTGGTGCTGGTGGCGCCGCCAGGCTGTCCGGGCTCACCGGGCGTGCCGGCGTCGCGACGGGGAGCCTTGGGCTCGAGGACGTCTCCCCAGGTCGGGGCGGGCGCGTCACGGCGAGGCTCGGGTCGGGTCGAGGGCGGCTTGGGGGCGTCCTTGGTCCGGCCGCCACGGCTGCGCACGAGGCCGACGAGCGCGACGACGGCGAAGACGAGGATGCCGACGATGAGGAGCAGGTAGTCCTGGAGGGTGTCCACGCCGCCATCCTCGCAAAGGTCGACGCCCGACACACAACGCGCCGCCCGGCCGGCGCGACGCCGGACGGGCGGTGAGGGGTGTCCTGCGGGGTCGCGAGGACCCGCATGGCGACGGCCGGGGTCAGCGGCTGCTGCTGACCTTGTCCCGGGCGGCGGTGACGGTGTCGGCGACCCGCTCCTGCCCTTCGACGGTCAGGAGGGTGTCGCCCTCACGGGCGGCGGGGATGGCCACGAGGGCCACCACGACGAGGGCGAGAGCGAGAGCGAGCAGCATGCCAAGGATGACGACGACCATGACACCCAGTGTGTCCTGCCCGCCTGGGTGCCCGTCCAGGAATCGCCGCATCGCGTCCGGACTGTGATCAGGCTGGGCCATCCGAGTGAGCGGCGGCGACGGCCTCAGCGGGGAGGCCGTCGGCGGCGCCCTCGGTGACTCCAGCGCCCTCGGTGACGTCGGCGTCGTCGAGGTCGCGGATCCGCTGCGACACCACCGTCGTGACCCCGTCGCCCCGCATGGTGACGCCATACAGGGCGTCGGCGACCTCCATCGTGCGCTTCTGGTGCGTGATGACGATGAGCTGGCTCGAGTCGCGCAGCTCCTCGAAGAGCCCGATGAGCCGCCCGAGGTTGGCGTCGTCCAGCGCCGCCTCGACCTCGTCCATGATGTAGAAGGGGCTCGGCCGCGCCTTGAAGATCGCGACGAGCAGCGCCACGGCGACCAGCGAGCGCTCGCCGCCGGACAGGAGCGACAGCCGCTTGATCTTCTTGCCGGGGGGACGAGCCTCGACCTCGATGCCCGTCGTGAGCATGTTGTCCGGGTCGGTGAGCAACAGCCGCCCCTCGCCGCCGGGAAAGAGCCGCGAGAACACTCCGACGAACTCCCGCGCCGTGTCCTCGAAGGCCTCGGCGAAGACCCGCTGGACCCGGTCGTCCACCTCCTTGACGATGTCGAGCAGGTCGCGCCGCGACCGCTTGAGGTCGTCGAGCTGCTCGGTCAGGAAGGTGTGGCGCTCCTCCAGCGCGGCGAATTCTTCCAGCGCCAAGGGGTTGACGCGACCGAGGGCGGCCAGGCCGCGCTCGGCCTTGCGGAGGCGCTTCTCCTGCTCGTCCCGGACGAAGGCGACGGTGCGGGGCTCGCGGGCCTGGGCGTCGGGCTGGTCGCGGGATCCCTGCCGGCCCTCGGGGGTCTCGTGGTCGTGAGGCTCCTCATTGCCCTGGGAGTGCTGAGTGACCTTGGTCCCCTGGGAGCCCGCGCGCTCGCCCCGCGCCGGCTCCTCGATGACCGGGACCGGCTGGTGCGGGCCGTACTCCTCGACCAGGACGTCCGGCTCGATCCCGAGCTCCTCGATGGAGCGGGTCTGCAGCTGCTCGATCCGCAGCCGCTGCTGGGCGCGGGCCACCTCGTCCTTGTGCACCGAGTCGGTGAGCTCGCGCAGCTCGTCGGCGAGGGCCGTGACCCGGCGTCGTATGTCGACCAGCCCCGCCTCGCGGGTCGCCCGCTCGGCCTCGGCCCGGCCACGTCGCTCGGCGGCCTGCTCCACAAGCGAGCCCACCACGGTGACGGCCCGCTCGGCGCCGGCCTGGACCGCGCGGGCGACCTGGGCCTCGCGGCGACGACGCGCCAGGCGCTGGGCGGCCTGCTGCCGGGCCAGCTCCTCCTGCTGGGCCGCGCGCTCGAGCCCCGCCGCGCGACCGCCCAGCCCGCGCACCCGCTCCTCGCGGGTGCGCAGCGTCAGGCGCAGCTCGGTCTCCTGGTGCCGGGCGGCGGACGCCGATCCGGCGAGCTCGTCCCGGTGCTCGGTCGACGGCTCCGCCTCGTCCGGGTCGACCTCGGCCTGGGCGTCCTCCAGCCGCTGCTCGAGCTCGGCCAGCTCGCCCCGGTCGCGGTCGAGGCCCGCCGTGATCTCGGCGCCTCGGCGCTCGGTGCGCTCGGCCTCGGCGCGGGCCGAGCGGGCGGTGGCGGCCAGGGACCCGAGCTTCTCGGCGACGGCCGAGAGCTGGGCGTCGTTGTCGTTGAGGCGGTCCAGCGCGGCGTCGAGCGCGGCTCCCGCCTGCTCGAGCCGGCTCGCGGCCCCCTGCAGCTCGAAGGTCGCCCGCTCCCCCGCCGCCGTGGCCGCGTCGACGGCGACCCGCGCCTCGTCGACGGCGGCCTGCACCTCGAGCAGGCTGGGCGCCGAGCCGGAGCCGCCCCTGGCGAACCCCGGCGCGTGGACGTCACCGTCGGGCGTGACCGCGGTCGCCCCGAGGCCGACGACCGACTCCACGGAGCCGGCGTCGTCGACCAGGGCCACCCGCTCGAGGATCCGCACCAGGGCGGGCCGCACGTCGGCGGGCACCTGCTCGATCGCGTCGATGGCCCACACGGCCCCCGACGGCAGGGCCGGCCACGCCGGCCCGTCCGGGTCGGACTCCCCCGCCACGACCAGCGAGACCTGTCCGGCGTCCTGCTCGCGCAGCAGCGCCAGGGCCGACACCGCGTCGTCTCGCCCGGCCACGGCGACCGCGTCCGACGCGCACCCGAGAGCAGCCGCCAGCCGGGCCTCGTAGCCGCCGCGCACCTGCACCAACGACGCCAACGACCCGAGCACCCCGGACGCAGCCGCGCCGCCGGGACCCTCCAGGAGCACCGCCGCTCCGTCCTTGCGTCGCAGGCCGAGCTGCAGCGCCTCCAGGCGGGCCGTCGACGAGGAGCGGTCGCGGTCGGCGGCACGCACCGCGTCCTGCAGCCGGGTCACCTCGGCCTGGGCGGCCTCACGCTCGGCCTCCGCGCGCTCGTAGGCGCCGTTGAGATCCTCCTCGCCCTGCTCGTGGTCGGCGATGGACATCTCGAGGGCGTGGAACTCCTTGTCCGCCAACGCTGCTCGTTCCCGGGAGGCGGCGATGGTCTCGTCGAGCCGGCCGAGCTCGGCCTCGGCCGCCTCGATCCGCGAGCGTCGGGCCGCCACCTGCCCGGCCAGCCGCGCCAGCCCCTCGCGGCGGTCGGCCGCGGCCCGGGCGAGGCGGGCGAGCCGCTCCACCTCGTCCTGGTGCGCCCGCTCCAGCTCGCCGCGCCGCGTCACGGTCTCGGCGAGCCGATCCTTGACCTGCTCGACCTCCTCGGCGAGCGCCTGCTCCTGGGCCCGCACCTGCCCGGCCTCGGCCCGCAGCGCCTCGGGATCGCGACCGGCCTGCACCGGCTGGTGGGCCTCGTCGTCCGCGAGCAGGCGGGCGCGCTCGGCGGCCAGGTTGCCGGTGCCCGAGATGCGGTCGCGCAGGGACGAGAGGGCGAACCACTGCTCCTGGGCCCTGGCCACCTGCGGGGTGACCTCGGCGACCGCGGCCTCCAGCTGCTGCAGCTCGTCCTGGGCGGCACGCAGCGAGGCCTCGACCTCGGAGCGGCGGGCCAGCAGCGCCGTCTCGTCGGCGACCTCCTGCTCGAGCGTGCTCGTCAGCTGGACGAGGTCGTCGGCCAGCAGTCGCAGCCGGGCGTCACGGGCGTCGGCCTGGATGGTGGCGGCGCGCCGAGCCGTCTCGGCCTGCCGTCCGAGCGGCCCCAGCTGACGGCGGATCTCACCGGTGAGGTCCTGGACGCGCTGGAGGTTGCCCTCCATCTGCTCGAGCTTGCGCAGCGCGCGCTCCTTGCGCTTGCGGTGCTTGAGGACGCCCGCCGCCTCCTCGATGAACCCACGCCGCTCCTCGGGGGTCGCCCGCAGCACGGTGTCGAGCTGGCCCTGGCCGACGATGACGTGCATCTCGCGCCCGATGCCGGAGTCGGACAGCAGCTCCTGGATGTCCAGCAGGCGGCAGGCGGTGCCGTTGATGGCGTAGTCCGACCCGCCGTTGCGGAACATGGTCCGCCGGATCGTCACCTCGGTGTAGTCGATGGGCAGCGCGCCGTCGGTGTTGTCGATCGTCAGCGCGACCTCGGCCCGCCCCAGCGGCGGCCGCCCGGCCGTGCCGGCGAAGATGACGTCCTCCATCTTGCCGCCGCGCAGGCTCTTGGCCCCCTGCTCGCCCATGACCCAGGCGAGGGCGTCCACGACGTTGGACTTGCCCGAGCCGTTGGGACCGACCACGCAGGTGATCCCGGGCTCGAGCTTGAAGGTCGTCGCGGACGCGAAGGACTTGAAGCCCTTCATCGTCAGCTGCTTGACATACACGGTCGGCGGCGACTTCCTCGGCGGGGGACGCGGTCAGGTCGTCACTCTAGCGGCCGGGCCGTCCTGCGCCGGTTCACGGACGGTGATGTCGTATGACGAACCGCTACTTCTCGACGAGCGGCTATCTGTCGACGAACCTATTTCTCGACGAACCCAGAGGCGTCTCCACGCGGCTCCCCGGGGACGGCCACGCAGGACTCGACGTGCCCTGGCCGGCGCCGCCCCGCCCCGGGAGGCGGGGCCGGCGACAGGCGCCGGCCCAGCTCCTCCACCGTGTCGGCCGGGCCCTCTGCCACCACCTCGACCCGCCCGTCGCTCATGTTGCGGGCGTGCCCGGCAAGGCCGAGCTCCAGCGCCTGGGCCCGGGTCCACCATCGAAAACCCACGCCCTGCACCATGCCTCGCACGAAGTAGGTCGTCCTGGCGGTGCCCTCGGTCATGACTCCCAGCCTAGGCCACCCGGACGGGTCCGGCCGGGCTCCCCAGACCCACGACCCGCCGCGGGCGAAGGCATCAGCCGGGCTTCGTTCCCCAGGCTGATGATCCCGCCGGGGGTAGGTCCGTGGACCCCACGGGTCGGCCGGCCCCGGCCCCGGCCTCGGCCGTATGCCGGACCGCCCGCCGTCACCCGTGGTCGGCGCAGCAGGGCGTCGGCGTCGCCGTCTCGTAGGGCACGACCGTGCCCCCCGCAGCCGGTTGCACGACGAGCACGAGCCGGCCGGCGCGCCATACGGGCCGCACGTGCCCCCGGGTCACCAGGAGGGTCTCCGGACCGACCACCACGTCGGCGAGCCCCACCACCTCGTCGATCGCCGACCAGGCCAGCGCGTCGGCCACCGTCACGGTGCCCGTCAGGCGCGGCCTGCCCGGATAGACCACGGCGCGACCGTCGCGACCCGCCTCCGCGTCGGCAGCGGCACGCGCGGCCGAGTCGGCGAGCCGCGGATAGCCACCACGCGCCCCTGGGGCGGCGAGCCCGATCTCGTCCGGGCTCGCCGCGGCGGTCTGCGGCACCAGGGCCGGACGCAGCGCGGCGAGGATGCGAGCCAGGTCAGCGCTCGTGGGCGGTGCCACCGTCCACCGGACCGACAGGGCCACGTGCGAGGAGGCGCCCACCTCCCCCGGCACCAGGTGGGTGGACACGACGGCGGCGTCGCGCCCCAGCCTGGACAGCACGTCACCGAGGATCTCGGCCAGGTGGTCGGCGTCCCGCACCGTCGGGGCCACCGGGTCGAGCCCGACGACCACCGTCGTGGTGTCGCCGGGCTCGACCGTCGCCGTGGTGCTCACGTGCGGGGGAGGACCCAGATGGGGTTGGTGTAGAACCACAGGTCGTCTCAGGGGTTGGCCGCACCGACGACGTCGATGGCCGGCCCGGCCTTGTCCACGGCCGCGCCCCGCAGCCCGACCGCGGTGCGCTTGCCGTCGGATCCGCGCAGGCGGACGTAGACGCCGCGGTCACCGATGGTGACGGGACCGAACCTCAGCTCGACCCACTGCCCCGCTCCCACCGTGCTGACGTCCCAGCTGCGGACGACCTGCGTCTCCGGAGCCACGAAGGTGTCGCGGTCGGAGGCCGGACCGGTCACGAAGCCCGCGACGGCGTCGACCTTGGCGAGCCTGGGCACGAACTGCGCCCAGTTGGGCAGCGACTGCGTACGGATCCGCACCACCAGCTCGGCCTGGGTGCCGCGGCGGACGGTGAGGACGCCACCGAGGCCGACCTCGCGACCGCCGGCGCGCATCCGCACGTCGAGGTCCTGCACGAGGCGCCCGTGGTCCACCCAGACGCGTCCGTCGCGCAGGCCGGACATGACGGCGGCGTAGTCGCGGCGGTCGGCGCCGACGAGCGTGCGGCTGTAGTAGCCGGGCCAGTAGTCACCGTTGCCGGTGTCGGGGACCGGCCCGTTGACCGGGTCGGCGTAGTGCCCCTGCTTGGCGAAGTCGCTGTCCGGGCCACCGCGCACGGCGGTGTCGAGGTAGACGCTGTGGCTGTCGGAGTTGGCGGTGATCCACCACGGCTTGCCCTCCGACAGGAGGCTGTCCCACAGCCCGCCCACGGTGGCCGTCATCCAGTCGAAGCCGCCGAAGGTCCGGTAGCTCTCCAGCGGGTAGCCCGCGAACGAGTCCTTGCTCGGCGAGCCGTCGTAGTAGCCGCGGCCCGAGCCGGGGCCGTGCGGCTTGGGGAGGCCCGCCGCCTGGTGGCCCGGGGCGCCCTCCATGCCGACCGCGATGCGTCCTGGCACGTCGCGCCAGCCGCGGATCTCGTGCGGGGAGTCGATCCCCTTGCGCGCCGGGTGGTTGGCCAGCATCAGCGCGTCCTTGATTTCGCGCGACCCGACCGCCGAGGCGAGGTAGGCCAGGCCCTTGAGCGCCAGCGACTCGTTCTGCGGGGTGGCGGCGGAGGCCTTCTTGACCGACCCGTCGTAGGTGTTCTCGAAGGCCTTGAGGACGGCGACCTCGTTGGCCCCGGGGTGGACGAAGACGGTGCCGTGCTCGGCGGCCGGGATGTTCCACTCCAGCCCCTGGAAGACGAGCATGTCGTCGAACTCCGCGCGAGCCGCCCGGATGTGCGGGTTGACCTTGTCGACGCCGATCTTGGCGTGCGTCTCCGAGCCGTGGTCCGTGATGACCATCCAGTCCAGGCCGTAGGCGCTCGCGTGCTGCACGTGGTCGACGACCCGGTACATCGCGTCGGACGAGAACTGCGTGTGGATGTGGTGGTCACCGGCGAGCCAGCGCTGGCCCCGTCCGTGACGCTTGCCTGAGTGGAGCATCTCCTGCTCGGCCGCGGCGGCGGTGCCGGTGCCCTGCTCGGTGACGAAGCCGGCGGCCGCCACCCCTGCGCCCAGCACACCGGCGGCGCGCAGGAAGTTGCGCCGGCCGAGGTCGCTCGGGGCCAGCTCCGTGTCGGGGACGTGCAGGTCCTCGGCCGGGCCGACGGGCGCGTCGTGGTCGTGGGAGTGGGTGTGCGGGTGCTCGTGAGAGTGGTCGTGAGGGTGGTGGTGGTGACCCATCGGGCGTCCTTCGCGTGCTCGTCAGGACCATCTCGCCGCCCCGGCGAGGTGGGTCGTCCGGGCATGAGTGCCCGGGCAGGCACCGTCAGCGTCCTCCCGCCGGGCAACGGTCCGGCGCGGCATCGCTGAACGCTCAGTGAACGTCTGGTGAGGTCGGAGGGGCTAGCTGCGAACGGTGGGATCGCCGCCGGCGCGCCGATCCCGCGGCCTCGGCTGGCACCGAGGGCAGTAGTGGCTGGAGCGGTTCATGAACGGCTCCCGACGGATGGGTGTCCCGCACCGCCCGCACGAACGACCTTGCTGCCCATAGGCGTTCAGCGACCGGTCGAAGTAGCCGCTCGCCCCGTTGACGTTGACGTACAGCGCGTCGAAGCTGGTCCCGCCCTGCTCCAGGGCCTCGCGCATGACCTCGGCCGCGTGGTCCAGGACCCGAGCCAGCGTCGGTTTCGTGAGCGATGCCGTGTCCCGCAGCCCGTTGACCTGCGCGCGCCACAGCGCCTCGTCCGCATAGATGTTGCCGATTCCGCTCACCAGCCCCTGGTCGAGCAGCGCCCGCTTGACCGCCACCTGCCGCGCCTTAGCCCGGCGCACCACGGCAGCCTGGTCATAGGCCGGCTCGAGCGGGTCGGGGGCGATGTGGGCGATGGACTCCGGTATGCCGGACGCCCGCCCTCCAGCGACGAGCTCGGACCAGGCGAGCCCGCCGAACGTGCGCTGGTCGACGAAGCGCAGCTGACGCGCCGGCTCACCCGACGGCCCGACGAGGTCGAAGGTCGCGTGCAGGTGCTTCTCCGGCGGCGCGTCGGGTTCCTCGACGAGCAGCTGACCGCTCATCCCGAGGTGGAGGATCAGCGCGTCCGCGTCCCCGCCCTCGTCCTCGACCACGAGCCAGAGGTACTTGCCGCGCCGCTCGGCGGACCGCACCAGCCGACCGCGCAGCCGGTCCTCCAGGTCGCGTGGACCCGGCGTGTGCCGGCGGGCGACGCGGGTTCCGCGCAGGCTGACGTCGGCGAGGCGTCGCCCGACCACGTGCTCGGCGAGGCCCCGGCGGACCACCTCGACCTCGGGGAGCTCCGGCATACGGCCTCGTCAGCCGCGCTCGAGGATCTCCCCGGAGGGGGTCCCGTCCGCGTCCGTGGCGACCGAGTCGTCGGCCGTCGGTGAGGTGGCTCGCGAGCTGAGCGCCGTCCACGCCACCTCGGCGGCCTTCTGCTCGGCCTCCTTCTTGGACCGTCCGACGCCCTCTCCAAGAACCTCGGTGCCCACGACCGCCTGGGCCGTGAACACCTTGAGGTGGTCGGGGCCCTCGTCGGTGAGGGAGTACTCCGGGACGCCGATCCCGAGTGTCGACGTCAGCTCCTGCAGGGAGGTCTTCCAGTCGAGGGCCGCCCCCATCCGCGCCGAGGACGCCATGAGCGGGTCGAGCAGGTGGTGGACCAGCGTCGACGCGGCGTCCGAGCCGCAGGACAGGTAGACCGCGCCGATCACGGCCTCGGTCGTGTCCGCGAGGATCGAGGTCTTGTCACGACCCCCGGTGCTCTCCTCGCCGCGTCCGAGCAGCAGGTAGGCCCCGAGGTCGAGACCGCGCGCGACGTCGGCGAGGGCTCGCATGTTGACGACGGCGGCGCGCAGCTTGGCCAGCTGGCCCTCGGCCTCGTCGGGGTGGGTGCGATAGAGGGTGTCGGTGACGACGAGCCCCAGCACCGAGTCGCCCAGGAACTCCAGGCGCTCGTTGTGGGGCAGGCCGCCGTGCTCGTAGGCGTACGACCGGTGCGTCAGGGCACGCGACAGCAGCGACTCGTCGACGCGCTCTCCGACCACCTGCGCGAGGTGGTCGACGAGGGCGCCGACGGGCCGCTGCTGCGAACCCTCCGGACCGGTCGCGGCGCGTGATGTGGTGCTCATGCGCTCGGCGACCCCGATCAGCCCTGGAGCTCGGTGCGCTCCGCGGCCGCGTAGTGACGACCGTTGTAGGAACCGCAGGACGGGCAGGCCATGTGCGGCTGCTTCATCGAGCGGCACTGCGGGCACGCCGTGAGGGCGGTCGCCGTGGTGCGCCAGTTCGCGCGACGCGAACGGGTGTTGGAGCGCGACATCTTCCGCTTCGGGACAGCCACGTCAGTTCCTCTTCTCTTCGTTGCTGGTCAGAGCTTGCAGGGCCGACCACCGGGGGTCGAGCACCTCGTGGTGGTGGTCCGGATCCTCCGCCAGGTGGGCTCCGCACTCGGAGCACAGCCCTGGGCAGTCGGCCCGGCACACCGGCTGGAACGGCAGGGTGGGCACCACTGCGTCCCGCAGCACCGGCTCGAGGTCGAGCAGGTCGCCCTCGAGCTCACGCACGTCGTCGTCCTCGTCGTCCGCCGCCACCTGCTCGTGTCGAGCAGCACGCTCGGCGTAGGCGAACAACTCCTGGAAGGTGGCCTCCACGGGGAGGGTCACCGGGTCCAGGCACCGCACGCAGGCGCCGGTCGCCGTGGTGGTGATGGTGCCGGTCACGAGGACGCCCTCGAGCACGGACTCGTAGCGCAGGTCGAGGTCCACGGGGGTGCCGGGCGCGACGGCGATGACGTCGGTCCCGAGATCCTCCGGAGCCTCCACGACGCGCTGCTCAGGGTGCATGGACCCGGGGCGACGACCGAGCTCCCGGGTGTCGAACACCAGGGGCGAGCGGGGGTCGAGTCGGGGCATGGCTCCAGTCCGAGCGGTCGAGGATGGTGACGGCACGTCCCGTCCGGGCCGCGCACATCGGTGCTGCCGGTCCGTCGCAGGCATCGAGATACCAGCACACAGACCGACGCACAAGACTACCGGACGTGGCGGGCTGCCCCAAATGCGACGACCCGTCCAGCCTCACTGCACCCCGCACCGCGCCGGCGGCTCAGGCTCCGCGCGCCCGCAACGCCCTCGCCACCGGCTCCGGGACGAGGTCCAGGCCGTAGCCGCCGAGGCGCCATACCTCCTTGACCAGCGAGCTCGACACGTGCTCGAAGGCGGGGTTCCCTGGCAGGAATACCGTCTCGATGCCGGTGAGGTGCTTGTTCATGAGGGCCATGGGCAGCTCGTAGGCGAAGTCCGTGCCGGACCGCAGGCCCTTGACGACGGCCCCGATCTCGAGCCTCGTGCACAGGTCGACGAGCAGCCCGTCGGAGTAGGCCCCGACGGTCACGCCGGGCAGGTGGGCGACGGACTCCTCGACCAGACGCACCCGCTCGTCGATCGAGAACATCCCCGAGTCGGCCTTGGCGGGGTTGTAGAGCACGCCCACCACCACCTCGTCGTAGAGGCCGGTGGCCCGCTCCACGATGTCCAGGTGCCCGAGGGTCACCGGGTCGTAGGAGCCGGGGCAGATGCAGCGGCGCACCGCGCTCATGGCGTCCTCCCGTCCTCGACCGTCGGCCTCGGGGACCCGTCGTCCGTCGTCATCGGGGTGGTCATGCGGTGAAACCTACCCCCGCTCGGCGTACCACACGACGGTCTCGCCGTACCGCTTCTCGTCGAGCGCGACCAGCCCCTGCGGCCAGGTGGGCTCGGGCGAGCGGGAGGACCGCTCGACCACGACGATCGCGTCCGCGGCGAGCCAGTCGCCCTCGACCAGACGGGCCAGGACGGCCGCGAGGGCCTCCTCGGACAGGTCGTATGGCGGATCGACCAGCGTGACGTCGAAGGGCTGCCCTGCTCGAGGCCCGGCGAGGACGCGCTCCACGGTGTCCCGGCGGACGGTGACGTCGCGAAGCCCGAGCTCCGCGGCGTTGCGGGTCACCACCTGCGCCGCCGACCGGTCGTGCTCGACCAGCAGGACGCTCGCGGCACCGCGCGAGGCCGCCTCGAGCCCGAGCGCCCCGGACCCGGCATACAGGTCGGCGACGTGGGCATCGGTGAGGACGTCGAGGTGGTCGAGACGGGAGAACACCGCCTCGCGCACCCGGTCGCTCGTGGGGCGGGTGCCGCGGCCGGTGGGGGTGCTGATGCGCCTGCCCCCGACGCTGCCGGCGATGATCCTGGTCACGCGGGCAGCCTACGGTCAGCCACGCTCGAGGTAGGCCGCGCTCTCGTCGTCGAGCGTGTCGGCGAGCCAGGCCGCCAGCCGGGGGTGGGCCGTGAGGGCGACGTCGTCGCGCAGCAGGGCCTGGGCGTCGTCACGAGCCTCGGCGATCAGCTCGACGTCGCGGGGGTTGGCGAGGCGGAGCATGCGGATGCGGCGCCGGCGCCCGCTCTGGCTGGCCCCGAGCACGTCGCCCTCGCCGCGCAGCTCGAGGTCCTGCTCGGCCAGGGCGAAGCCGTCCGTCGTGCCGGCGACGGCCTGCAGCCGCTGCCACGCCACGGGCCGGCCCTCGGGGTCACCGCTCGGGTCGACCGGGGTGGCGAGGAAGCAGGTGCCGGCGTGCTGTCCACGTCCGACCCGGCCGCGCAGCTGGTGCAGCTGGCTGATCCCGAACCGGTCGGCGTCCAGCACCACCATCACCGTCGCGTTGGGGACGTCGACCCCCACCTCGATGACCGTCGTGGCGACCAGCACGTCGATCTCGCCGGCGGCGAAGCGGCGCATGACGGCGTCCTTCTCCTCGCCCGAGAGACGCCCGTGCAGCAGCGCGAACCGCACGCCCTGGAGCTGCGGGGTGGCGTGCAGGAGCAGGTCGTAGGCCTGCAGGAGGCTCACCGCGGGCGGCCGTGCCGTGGCCTCGTCGGTGCCGCCGGGATCGATGCCGTCAGCGCCGTCGATGCCGTCAGCGCCGTCGGCGCCATCTGGACCGCCGGCCCCGGCGCCCGCCGAGGGCCCCACCTCGACGAAGCCGTCCTCGGTCTCGTCGCCGCTCGGGCTGTCGCTGTCACCGATCCGTCCGCACACGACATAGGCCTGACGGCCTGCGGCCACGGCGTCGGCCACGACCTGCCACATGCGGGCCATCCACGTGCCGTCCCCCTGCCGCACCACGTGCGTGGTGATGGGCGAGCGTCCGGCCGGCAGCTCGCGCAGGACCGCCGTCTCCATGTCGCCGAAGACCGTCATGGCCACCGAGCGAGGGATCGGGGTCGCTGTCATGACGAGGACGTGCGGCGGACGAGCAGCCTTGGCGCGCAACGCATCTCGCTGCTCGACGCCGAACCGGTGCTGCTCGTCCACGACGACGAGCCCGAGGTCGGCCAGCTGCACGGCCTCCTGGATCAGCGCGTGCGTGCCGATGACGATGCCGGCCTGGCCGGAGGCCGCCTCGGACAGGGCCCGGCGCCGGGCGTCGGTGCTCATCGACCCGGTGAGCAGCACCACCCTGGTGGCGTCGTCCGCCCCGCCCAGCAGGCCCGCCTCGGCCAGCGGGCCCATGATGGCGCGGATGGAGCGGTCGTGCTGGGCGGCGAGCACCTCGGTCGGGGCGAGCAGGGCGGCCTGCCCCCCGGAGTCGACGACCTGCAGCATGGCGCGCAGCGCCACGACGGTCTTGCCGGAGCCCACGTCGCCCTGCAGGAGCCGGTGCATGGGGACCGGGGAGGCCAGGTCGTGGGCCAGCTCCTCGCCGACGATCCGCTGCCCCTCCGTGAGCGGGAACGGCAGGGCCGCGTCGAACGCGTCGAGCAGACCCCCGGGCCGTCCGGGCCGGGCCGTTCCCTCGTCCGCGGCCGCCGTCAGCCGTCGCTGGACCAGCGCGGTCTGCAGCACCAGCGCCTCGTCGTAGCGCAGCCGAGCACGAGCGGTCTCGAGGTCGCCCCAGGTGCGGGGCTGGTGGATCAGCCGGATCGCGGTGGCCCGGTCGCACAGCCCGTGGCGGCGGAGCAGCTCGTCCGGCACGGGATCCTCCAGGTCGCCGACGGCGTCGAGCACGATGCCCATGGCGGTGCCGATCTGCCACGAGGTCAGCTTGTCCACGGCTCGGTAGACCGGGAGGATCTGCTGGTGCCGGACGGAGTCCTGGATGACCTGGTAGTCCGGGTGCGACAGCTGCCAGCGCCCGTTGAAGGTGCCGGCCTTGCCCGAGAACACCGCCAGCGTGCCGGGGGTGAGGTCCTTGGCCGGCCCCCAGTGGCTGAAGAAGGTGAGGTCGATCTCGGTCGTGCCGTCGGTCACGGTGGCGCGCAGCAGCTTCTTGCGGGGGTTGGAGCGGATCGGCGCGACGGCGGCGCGGAGCACCTCCGCGACCACGACCAGGTGCTCCCCCTCGTGCAGCTGGGTGGTGGACAGCTTGGCCTCGAGATAGGTCCGGGGGTACCACCCCAGCAGGTCAGCCGCCGTGACCAGGCCGACCTTGTCCAGCGGGTCGGCGGTGCGCTTGCCGAGCAGCGAGCGCAGGCTGCTGCCCGGTCCGGCGCGGTCCGCGCCCTCCCGGTCGACCCAGGTCGTCTCCCCCGCCACCTACTCGACCCCCACCAGCAACAGGTATGCCGCCTGCCCGCCCGCGTGGACGCCCACCTCCACGTCGGGCCACCGGGTGGCGAGGTGCTTGCGCACGACCGCGACATCGGCGTCGGACAGCCCCGCCGTCACGAGGGTGACCAGCTCGCCGCCCTGCTGCAGCAGGTGGTCGACGAGGTCGACGGCGACCTCGTCCATGGCGTCGCCGACCAGGACGATGTCGCCCTCGACGATGCCGAGCAGGTCACCCGCCCGGCAGGGACCCGCAGCCGTCGCCGCGTCACGCGTGGCCCGGGCGACCGCACCGCTGCGCACCTCGTCGACGACGGCCCGCATCGCCTCGGCCGCCTCGGCCGCCGGGGCCCCGCGATCGAGGACAGCGAGGCAGGCGAGCCCGGCGACGTCGGAGCGGGACGGCACGACGTGCACCTCGCGGCGGGCGGCGGCCAGCTCGTCGGCCGCGCTCGTGACGGTGAGCAGCACGTCGGGGTCGTTGGGGAGCAGGACCACGGGGCGCCCGGGGTGCGCCTGGACCTCGTCGACGATGGCGCCGACGCTGGCCCGGGCTCCCGGGCTGCTCGGCACCACCAGGGCGCCCTCGGCGACGAAGAGCTCGCGCAGCCCCCGCCCGTCGGTGCAGGCCACGACCAGAGGCCCGTCCTGGTCGGCGACGGCGCCGGCGGTGCCGCGGCTCTCCCGGAGAGCAGCCGCCTGGGCGTGCAGGTCGGTGACCGTGACGGCCGACACGGCGCCGGCGTCGTCGGCGACCCGGAGCACGGCGTCGGGATCGTCGGCGTGCACGTGCACACGGGCCAGGTCGCCGTCGACCGCCACCACGACGCTGTCGCCGAGCGCGGCGAGCGACGACCTCAGGGCGACCACGCCGTCGGGCGAGGCCAGGTGGAGCACCAGCATCACCTCGTGCTGGGGACCGGAGTAGTCCTCCCCCACGTCCGGCCCGTCGTCGTGGGCCTCCCGGGCGAGCGCTGACAGGCGGTCCGCCTCCATGGCGGCGGCGCCGGGGTCGCCGGGGCCGGACTCACCGCCGTCGACCACCCGCTTGAGCGCGTCGAGGACCGTGACGAGGCCGGACGCTCCGGCGTCGACGACCCCGGCCGTCCGCAGCGCGGCGAGCTGGGTGGGCGTGCGGTCCAGGGCCGCGCGGGCCGCGGTGACGGCGGCGTCCACCACGGCGCTGAGGGTCGCCTGCGCCTGCCGGGCGCGCGCCTCGGCCGCCTCGGCGGCGCTGCGGGCGACGGTGAGGATCGTGCCCTCGGTGGGGTCACCGACGCAGTCGTAGGCCAGGTCCGAGGCCCGCCGGAAGGCCTGCGCCACCACACCGGCGTCCGCCCCGCCGTGGTGCGCCGGACGCTCGACGACGTCGAGCAGCCCCCGCACCAGCTGGCTGACGATGACCCCGGAGTTGCCGCGGGCCCCGAGCACGGCGGCACGGGCGAAGGTGGTGAGCTCCTCCTCGGGCTCCGCGGCGACCGAGCGCTCCACGGCGGAGTCGAGCGTGAGGAACATGTTGGTGCCGGTGTCGCCGTCCGGGACGGGAAAGACGTTGAGGGCATCGATCTCCTCGCGCCGCTCCGCGAGCGCCGCCCGGGACCGGACCGCCCACAGACGCAGGGCGTGGCGGTCGAGCACCCGCAGTGGATCGCGAGGCTCGCGGCGCTGCTCCTCACCCACGTGCGGCTCCCTCGGTATCGGTCGTCACTCGGCCCTCGGCCCTCGGCTCGCGCTGAGCCTACGCGAGCGCACCGACAGGCCCTCGCCGCCCCGGGCTGACCTTCGCCGCCCAGCGCAGACCATCGACGAACACCGCTCACCGTCGCGTGCTGCCGGACCCCGAGGCCCAGGTTTGGTGCCTGCCCCGCGGGTCGGCTACGCTAGAGCGGTTGCCCCACCACTTCCGCGCCGTCGGCGTGCTCGTCGGGGCGCACCCCGACTGTCAACGAATGTAGGAGATCACCGTGGCTGCCAACTGCGATGTCTGCGGCAAGGGACCGTCCTTCGGTCACAGCATCTCGCACTCGCACCGTCGCACCAAGCGCACCTGGACCCCCAACATCCAGCGTGTCAAGGCTCTGGTCGGCGACGCGGGTGTGACCCCCAAGCGTCTCAACGTCTGCACCTCCTGCCTCAAGGCGGGCAAGGTCAAGCGCTGACACCAGCACCGCACGACCGCCGAGGGCGGCTCTCCACCGGGAGAGCCGCCCTCGGCGTCATACCTGAGCGACCCGCAGGAGACCGTATGCCGAGCGCCACGACCCGCGTGGTCGCCGTGGACGTCGCGCGCTGCCTGGCCCTGCTCGGCATCCTCGTCAACCACCTCGTCGGCGGCCTGGCGAGCGCGATCCTGTGGGACGTCCACGCGGTGCTGTTCGCGGTGCTCGTCGGCGTCGGCGCGCAGCTCGGCTCGACCGCCCACCGTCGTGGGTCCACCGTCGCCGCCGGCGCCGTCCGGGCCACCGCCCTCCCCGTCGTCGGGCTCAGCCTCGCCGAGCTCGAGACCCGGGCCGCCATCGTGCTCGTGAACCTCGCCGTGGTGACCCTGGCGGTCACCTGGGCGGCCCGTCGCAGCACCGTCGTCGTGGGTGCGGTGGCTGTGGGCATCGCCCTCGTCGCACCCGTGCTCGCCCACCTCGCGCGGGGCGAGATGCAGGGCCCCTGGCACCCCGACGTGGCGTGGAGCGACCTGGAGGACCCGACCCACGCGCTGGCCACCCTGCTGGTCGCCACGTCCTACCCTGCGCTGCTGTGGACGGTGCTCGGGCTGCTCGGCGTCCTCGCGGCGCGGGCCTACCTGCCCGGCGACGGTCGGCCGGCCCGGCCCGCCGCCCTCGCCCTGACCGGGCTCGGGCTGGTGCTCGTGGGGCGGGTCGGGAGCATCCTCGCGCTCGTCCTGACCGGCCGGACCGCCCTGCTCGAGGCGGAGCAGCAGGCGGCGCTGGAGGAGTCCGCCCTGCCGGACGACCTCGATCGGCTCTCGCTCGTGGGGGCCTACCTGCCCTCGACGCCCAGCCTGCTCGTCAGCGGCGGCCTGGCGCTGCTGGTGCTCGCCGGGGTGCTGGGCCTGTGCCGCTCGGACCGGGTGCGGGGATCCCTGGTCGTGCGGGCCGCCGCGGACGTGGGGTCGATGACCCTGTCCGCCTACGCCCTGCACGTCCTGATGCTGCCCGGCACGGAGGTCGCCCTCGACGCCTGGCCGGGCCTGGAC
Organism: Arsenicicoccus sp. UBA2120; assembly: GCF_002330965.1. Taxonomy (NCBI): domain Bacteria; kingdom Bacillati; phylum Actinomycetota; class Actinomycetes; order Micrococcales; family Intrasporangiaceae; genus Arsenicicoccus; species Arsenicicoccus sp. UBA2120. The sequence goes on along the minus strand of NZ_DCYC01000040.1, from coordinate 60,843 downwards.
CCCTGGTGGCTCTACCTCGCGCACGTCACGGTCATCGCCGTCGTCCTGCTGACCTGGCGCCGCACCCTGCGACATGTCGGTCCGGCGTCGGTCGGTCCGCTGGAGTGGCCGACCCGGGCAGCGGTCTCGGCGGTCACCCGGCGAAGTGGTCCCACCCCTGCCCCTGGATCGCCTCGCCGTCCAGCGTGACCCGCGGCCGCGCGTCGTCCGCCTCCACGACCCGGCCGACGACCCACCAGTGCCCGTCCGGGTCGCTCTGGTCCCGCAGCAGCGGGCTGTCGGCAGGGAAGGTTGCGAGGAGCGAGTGCTCCTCGCCCCCGGTCAGCACCTGCGACCACGCCACGTCGAGCGGCAGCACGTCCGTCAGCGGCGGGTCCACGAAGTCCCGCTCGAGGTTCGTGCGGTCGAGGTCGATGCGGACCCCGGAGGCCCGGGCGATCCGGCCGGCGTCACGCACCAGGCCGTCGGACACGTCCATCATCGCGGTGGCGCCCGCGAGCGAGGCGACGACCCCCGAGGAGACGGAGGTCACCGGCGTGCGGTGGAACCACATGAGGACGCTCCGGGCGCTCTGCTCGTGCCATCCCGGAGGGGGCTCCTCGCCCGTGGGGTATGGCCGGGGGCTGCCGGGATCCGTCTCCCCCTGGTCGTAGAGCCACCAGCCGGCCCCCGACCAGCCGAGGGACCCGTGGACGGCCAGGACGTCGCCGACCCGCGCCCCTGACCGCAGCACCGGGTCGCGGCCCTCCAGGTCGCCGAGCGCCGTGATCGAGACCATCACCACGCCGTCGGGCGCCCCTGAGAGGTCCCCGCCCACGACGCTCACGTCATACCGCTCGGCCTGGGACGCGACCCCCTGCGAGAACTCCTCGGCCCACCGGGCCGGCAGGTCACCGTGCGCGGCCAGGGTGACCAGGAGCCCGGTCGGGCGGGCGCCCATCGCGGCGATGTCGGCGACGTTCTGCGTGACGAGCTTGGACCCGACCTCGGCCGGCGTCGACCACTCGTCGCGCCAGTCGTGCCCCAGCACCATCGTGTCGGTGGTCGCGACCACGGAGCCGGTCGGCGCCCGCAGGACGGCGGCGTCGTCACCGGGCGGCACCAGGACGTCCTCGGACTGGACGAAGTAGGGGAAGATCCGGTCGAGCAGGTCCTCCTCGGAGAGGTCCCGCAGGCGCGGTCCGTCCTCGGCGTGGGCTTCTGACATGCGACCTCCAGTGCGGGCCTTCGGGAGCGACACGCTACCGTGGTCGCGAAGCGGCACCACCCTTGGTCCCGCACCCGCCGCAGCGACGCGGCGGTCACCTAGAACGAGTGGAGGATTCGATGGTCCAGGCCTACATCCTGATCCAGTCCGAGGTCGGCAAGTCGTCCCAGGTCTCCGAGTCCGTCGGCGCCATCGACGGCGTGGTCAAGGCCGAGGAGGTCACCGGACCCTACGACGTCATCGCCCGGGTCGAGGCGGAGAACGTCAACGAGCTCGGCCAGCTCGTCATCGCCAAGATCCAGGACATCCAGGGCATCACCCGCACCCTGACCTGCACCGTCGTCCACGGCTGAGCAGGAGACCGTGCAGGGTCTGCTCGACCGACGCATCCTCGTCACGGCCACCGTCTGCGCTCTCGCAGCGGTGGCCGTGACGCTGCTCCTGCTGCGTCCGCGGCCGGTCGAGGTGGTCGCCGGCCCCGCCGACACGTCGGCAGCCTGCGTGGCGGCCCGGGAGCACTGGCCCGTCACGGTGGCCGGTCAGGAGCGCCGAGACGACGTCGTGGGCGCCCGGAGCGCGACGGCCTGGGGATCGCCCGCGATCATCGCCCGCTGCGGCCTGGCTCCGCAGCCGCCCAGCGCCGACCAGTGCATCGACGTCAGCGGGACGGACTGGGTCGTGCAGCCGCTGACGGACGGGACGCGGCTGACGTCATACGGCACGGACCCCGCGATCGAGGTGCTCGTCCCCGAGCGCTACGCACCCGCTCCCCTGCGGGTCGGGGTCTTCGCGGACGCCGTCCGGTCTCTGCCCTCGACCGGTCGCCGCTGCACCTGACTCCCCGGTGCAGACTGGGCCCATGAGCGCCTCCGACAACGCCGCCCCCACCGAGCACCAGGGCGGGGACAGCCTGGTCACCGTCCTCGTCGCCCTCGGCGCCAACGCCCTGATCGCGGTCGCCAAGACGGTGGTGGCGGTCATCACCGGATCCGCGTCGATGGTCGCCGAGGCGGCACACTCGTGGGCGGACGCCGGCAACGAGATCTTCCTGCTGCTGGCCGAGCGCAAGTCGGGGCGCCCTCGCGACCGCTCGCACCCCCTCGGCTACGGCCGCGAGGCGTACGTCTGGTCCATGTTCGCGGCGTTCGGCCTGTTCACGGCCGGCTCGATCGTCTCCATCTGGCACGGCATCACCTCCCTGACCACCGAGGAGGCCGAGACCGACTACCTGCTGGCGTACGTCGTGCTGGCCGTCGCCTTCGTCCTCGAGGGCATCTCCTGGCTGCAGGCCATGCGGCAGACGCGACGCGAGGCCCGGGCCCGCGGCCTGTCGGCGGCCCGCTACATCTGGGGCACGCCCAACCCCACCCTGCGCGCCGTCGTCGCCGAGGACAGCGCGGCGCTCATCGGCATCGTGCTCGCCGCGCTGGGCATCCTGCTGCACGAGCTGACCGGCAACCCGGTGTGGGACGCCGTCGGCTCGATCCTCGTGGGCGTCCTTCTCGGGATCGTCGCGATCTTCCTCATCGACCGCAACCGCGACTTCCTCACGGGGCAGGCGGTGTCGCCCGACGTCCGACGCAAGGCCCTCACCGCCCTGCTCGGGCACCCCGAGATCGAGCGCGTGACCTACCTGCACCTCGAGTGGGTCGGCCCGCAGAAGGTCTTCCTGGTGGCCGCCGTCGACCTGACGGGCGACGCCCCCGAGCACGACCTCGCCGTGACCCTGGACCGGCTGGGCGACGAGCTGCGGACGCACGAGATGGTCGAGGAGGCCGTCCTGACCCTCGCCACGCCGGACCGTCCGTCGCTCGAGCTGGGCTGATCCCACCCCACGGCTGACCGGCGCCTCCCCCTGTTGGCCTGCCCGTCGCCCACCCGACGGCGGCCCGTCACCTCGCCGAGGCAGGCTGCGGGGATCCGACCAGACTCCCCCGGAGGTCCGCCATGCGCACCCGTCACGCCCTCGCCGGTCTCGGCGCCCTCACCCTCTGCCTGTCCCTCGGCGCGCCCGCGGTCGCCGGGCAGGACGGCGCCGGACAGGACGGCACCGGCAGGGACCAGGTCAAGGAGCAGGCCAAGGACCAGCGACAGGTCCAGGCACAGGGGCGTGGCAAGGGCCACCAGCGGCTCTACACGTTCGCCGTCATCGGGGACACGCCCTACGGCGCCGAGATGATCGCCCGCTTCCCGCAGGACGTGGACCGCATCAACGCCGACAAGGACGTCCAACTGGTCATGCACGTCGGCGACATCAAGAACGGCTCGTCGCCGTGCTCCGACGCGTACCTCACCTGGATGCGAGGGCAGCTCGACCGGCTCGAGGACCCGGTGGTCCTCACCCCCGGGGACAACGAGTGGACCGACTGCCACCGTCCCGCCGCCGGTGGCTTCGACCCGCTGGAGCGGCTCGCCAAGGTCCGCTCGGTCTTCTACCCGCAGCCAGGCACGACCCTCGGCAAGCACCCGATGTACGTCAACGCCCAGACCTCTCTCGGTTTCCCCGAGAACGTCATGTGGTCCCGCGCCGAGGTGCAGTTCGCCACGGCCCACGTCGTCGGCTCCAACAACGGCTTCCTGCCATGGACCGGCAGGACGACCGCCACGCCGCAGCAGCTCGCGGAGGCGGTCGACCGCACCGCCGCGGCCGTCACGCACATCCGGGCGACCTACGCCGAGGCGCGCCGCACCAAGGCCAAGGCGGTCGTCATCGGGATGCAGGCCGACATGTTCGACGTGACCCAGAAGGCCTGGAGCCTCGACACCAACAGCGCCTTCGTCCCCGTCATCAAGGCCCTGACCGAGGAGTCCAACCGCTTCGGCGGGGCGACCCACCTCCTGGACGGCGACTCGCACGTGTTCAACGACGACTACCCGCTGACCGCCGGGTCGGTCTGGCTGCAGCGCTACGGGCTCACCACGCCGGCACCGAGGATCCACCGCATCACCGTCGACGGCGAGGCCGCCGCGGACGAGTACCTCTCGATGACCGTCGACCCCAAGGCCAAGAAGGGCTCCCGCGACGTCCTCGTCTACCGCCGCGTGCCCCTGACCTGACCGACGCTCGTGGGAGAGTGGCGGCATGCCTCTCCCCCACGTGCTCCCCGGGCGGCGGTATGCCGTCCGCGTGGCCACCGCCCACCCCGTCGCCGACGGCGGGGCCACCGGCACCGCGGCCCGCGACGTGGTGGGTGTCCTCGTCGGTGCGGACGCGGGCACGTGGACGCTGCTGCCCGAGGACCGTGGCCCCGAGACCGTGGCGGTGGCGGACGTGCGGGCGGCCCGCGAGGTGCCGCCCCGCGTCGTCCGCCCGACCTCCTCGATCGACGACGTCCAGCGGCTCGCCGCTCGCGGCTGGCCAGGTCTCGAGCAGCACCGCCTCGGCGGGTGGCTGCTGCGGGCGGGTGCGGGCTACACGGGGCGCGCCAACTCCGCCCTGGTCGCCGGGGATCCTGGCCTGCCGATCGAGGAGGCGGTGACGCGGGTCGAGGCGTTCTACGCCGAGCGCCAGACCTCGGCCCGCTTCCAGCTCGCCTATCCCCTCACGGGACCTCAGGACCCGGCCGGTGACGTCGACGCCGTGCTCGCGCGCCGCGGCTACGCCGTGGTGACGCCGACCTACACCTACGTCTCCGACCTGCGCACGCTGGACCCCGCACCGCTGGGCGACCTGACCGCCTCCTGGGCCGACGACCCCGACGAGGAGTGGCTCGCCCCCGAGAGCCCGCTGCACGGTCGTCACCCGCGCGCCGTCGACGTCATCACGGCGTGCCCGGCGCGCTACCTGACGCTGCGGTCCGGCGGGGGCTTCGTGGCCCGGGCGCGGCTCGTCGTCACCGAGGACTGGTGCGGCATCACCGAGCTCGTCGTCGACGAGTCGGTGCGCGGGCGGGGGATCGGACGTCGCGCCATGGGCGAGCTGACCCGTGCGGGGCGCGAGTCGGGGGCCCGCTTCGGATACCTGCAGGTGCTCCAGACCAACGCCGCGGCCACCAGCCTCTACGACGCCCTCGGCTGGCATCGGCACCACCGCTACCACTACCGCGCCCTCCCCTCCTGAGGCCCTGGCGCCCCCGAGGCTCCTGACGGCGGTGCGGTCGGTCTTCTCGGCATACGGTGTGGGCATGCACGAGGACTGGACCCTGGCCACCCGCTCCGTCGCCCTCGGACGCCCGGCGCACGAGCCCGGCGCGCCGGTCAACCCGCCGCTCGAGCTGTCGAGCACCTATGTCGCGGGCGCGGATCCGGGCTACGGACGCGTCGGCAACCGCACGTGGGACGCCTTGGAGCAGACCCTGGGTGGGCTGGAGGGCGGCCGGTGCCTCGCCTTCGCCAGCGGTATGGCGGCCGTGGCCGCCGCCCTCTCCCTCGTCCCCCGAGGCGGGGTCGTCGTGGCGCCGGACGGGGCCTACAACACGACGCTGTCGCTGCTCGCGTCGCTGGCTGCGGACGGCTCCGTGCGCGAGCTGCGTCGCGTGGACCCGGCCGACACGGACGCGGTGGTCGCGGCGCTGCCGGGGGCCGACCTGGTGTGGCTCGAGTCCCCCACCAATCCCCTGCTCGAGGTGGCCGACCTGTCCGCGATCGCCGCGGCCGCCCACGACGCCGGTGCGATCGTGGTGTGCGACAACACCTTTGCGACTCCGATCGTGCAGCGGCCGTTGGAGCTCGGGGTCGACGTCGTCGTCCACTCGGTGACGAAGTACCTCGCGGGACACTCCGACGTCGTCCTCGGTGCCGTCGTCACGGACCGACGTGAGCTCGGCGAACGGCTGCACGCGCACCGGACCCTGCACGGCGCGATCCCGGGACCGCACGAGACGTGGCTGGCGCTGCGCGGCATGCGCACCCTGGCGCTGCGGGTCGAGCGGGCGACGGCGAGCGCCGCCGAGCTGGCCAGGCGGCTGGGCGAGCACCCGTCGGTGAGCCGGGTGCGCTACCCGGGGCTGGGCGCGATCGTGTCCATCGAGATCGTCGCCGGCGCAGAGGCCGCCGACCGCGTGTGCCGCGCCACCCGGCTGTGGACGCACGCGACGAGCCTCGGCGGGGTGGAGTCACTGCTCGAGCGCCGTCGCCGTCACGCCAACGAGCCCGTCGTCGTGCCCGAGGATCTCGTCCGCCTGTCGGTCGGGATCGAGGACGTCGAGGACCTGTGGCGCGACCTCGACCAGGCACTGCGCAGCGTGTGACACCTGGCCCCGCGTCGTCGAGCCGGGCATCCGCGCCGCTGACTCGGGTCGCCGCACCCGTCTCACCCTGCAACCCGAGACCACCTCGCCAGCGCGACGCCGAACCGGGCACCCGCGCCGCTGACTCGGGTCGCCGCACCCGTCTCACCCTGCAACCCGAGACCACCTCGCCAGCGCGAGACCGGCCCCTCGAACCTAGCGGCGCTCCTCCTTGCGGGCCCGCGACATCAGCTGCGTGACGACCTCGCTGGGGTCGCGCCCGTCGTGGACCACGGCAGCGACCTGCTCGACGATCGGCATGTCCACCTCGACGCTGCGCGCCAGCGCCAGGATCGACTCGGCGGACTTGACGCCCTCGGCGACCTGGCGGGTCTCGGCGACGACCTCGTCGACGGTCATGCCCTGACCGAGCTTGACCCCGAAGGAGTGGTTGCGCGACAGGGGCGACATGCACGTGGCGATGAGGTCGCCGACGCCCGCGAGCCCCGAGAAGGTCAGCGGCTTGGCCCCGAGCCGCACGCCGAGCCGCGTGGTCTCGGCGAGGCCGCGGGTGATGATCGAGGCCTTGGAGTTGTCGCCCATGCCCAGGCCCTCGGCCATGCCGACGGCGAGGGCGACGACGTTCTTGGTCGCGCCGCCGAGCTCGCACCCCACGACGTCGGTCTCGGTGTAGGGACGGAAGTAAGGGGTCGCGCAGGCGTGCGCCACCGCCTCGGCCGTGGCCTTGGAGGTGGACGCCACGACGCTGGCGGCGGGGTCCCGGCGGACGATCTCGCGCGCCAGGTTGGGGCCGGTCACGACCGACACGCGGTCGGGGTCGACGTCACCGACCTCGCAGATCACCTCGGACATGCGTCGACCGGTGCCCAGCTCGATCCCCTTCATGAGGGACACGTGCAGGGCGTCGGCCGGCAGGTGCGGACGCCACCCGTCGAGGTTGGCCCGCAGGCTCTGCGACGGCACTGCCAGCACCACGACCTGGGCACCGTCGAGCGCCGCGGCCACGTCGTCCGTCGCGGTGATGCGGCGGGACAGGGTCAGGCCGGGGAGGTACTGGCCGTTGGTGTGGTGCCGGCGGATCTCGTCGGTCACCTCGGCGCGGCGACCCCACATGGTGACGTCGTTGCCGGCGTCCGCCAGGATCATCGAGAAGGCCGTCCCCCAGCTGCCCGTCCCGAGCACCGCGACCCGCCGGGCGGGAGAGGTGGTGCTCACTCGGACTCCCCGTGACGGCGCATGTCATAGCGGGTCGGCGGGGCGGTCTCGCCGCGCAGCTGCTCCAGCAGGCCGATGACGTCACGCATGATGCGGTCGGTCGCCTCGCGGACGACCTCGCCGGTGACGGGACGACCCTGCAGGTCGGAGAGGTCCACCGGCGGGCCGGCGAGCACCCGCATCGTCTTGCGGGGGAACGGCCGCAGCTTGCCGGAGTAGGGCGCCAGCAGCTCCTGGACGCCCCACTGCGCCACCGGGATCACCGGGCACCCCGTCTCCAGCGCGATGCGGGCGGCGCCGGTCTTGCCGGTCATCGGCCACATCCGCGGGTCGCGGGTGATGGTGCCCTCGGGATAGATCGGCACGGTCTTGCCCTGCTGGATGGCGGTGATGGCCGCCCGGTAGGCCTCGATCGCGCGACCGGTGTTGCGGTAGACGGGGATCTGCCCGGCCTGCCCGATCAGCCGGCCGAAGAACGGGACCCGGAACGCGGCGTCCTTGGCCAGGAAGAACGGCGGGCGCCCGTTGTCGTAGAGGAAGTGCGCCAGCATGATGAAGTCCAGGTGGGACACGTGGTTGCAGCAGACCACCACACCACCTGGCCGGTCCAGGTGCTCAGCGCCCCGCCAGTCCCGCCTCGTCAGCGGCACCACGCCGGACTTGGCGATCGCGACGCACACGCGATAGGCCCACGGCAGCCGCACCCTCGGCGATCGACCCACGTCAGTCCCTTCGACAGGCGGGCGGCCGGGAGCTCCCGGCCAGGTGGCCCGCCGACACATCTTCGCGGAGCGTCCCGCGTGCTGTCGACCTCAGCGCACCGCGCGCCGCGCCTGCCAGACTGCAGGTGATGTCCGCTCACACCTCTCCCGCGCCCGCCGTCCCCTGGCGAGTCGTCGTCCCCGTCAAGGACACCCGCCTGGGCAAGTCCCGCCTCCAGCCGCCCGACGGCGTCCCGCGCAACCTGCTCGCCATGAGCCTGGCCCTCGACACGATCAACGCCGTCCGGCACTGCCTGGGTGCCGCGGCGGTGGTCGTGGTCACCTCGGACGCCGCGCTCGAGTCCCATGCGCAAGCGTGGGAGATCCCCGTGGTGCCGGACCCCGGGGACGGCCTGGACGCGGCCCTGCGGGCCGGTGCCTCGTATGCCGAGGAGCGCGCCGCCGCCTCGGGCCTGCCCGCTCCCGGGGTCGCCGCCCTGCTCGGGGACGTGCCCGGCATGCACCCGGACGACCTGGCCGCCGCCCTGCGACTGGCCGAGGGGGTCGACCGCGGCTACGTCCCCGACCACGAGGGCACCGGGACGGTGCTGCTGACGGCGAGGCCCGGGATCGCGCTGGACCCGGCCTTCGGCGCCGGCTCGGCGGCCCGGCACGGCGCCGGTGCGGTGGACCTCACGACGCTCGGCCCGGTGCCGGAGCGCTTCCGCCTGGACGTCGACGACCGGGCGTCGCTGGCCCGCGTGGCGGCGATCGGGGTGGGTCGGCATACGGCCATGGTCCTCTCGCTGGGGACCCCCGAGCCCTCAGCCGCCCAGCAGGCCCAGGGTCAGCGCTGAGGCCGTCACGGCGAGGACCGCGCAGGCGGCGCCCGCCAGCGCCAGGCGCCACAGCCGCCAGCGCACCCCGGCCGTGCGGCAGCACTGCAGCCACAGGAGGGTCGCCAGGGAGGCCCAGGGGGTGACGAGAGGACCGACGTTCGCACCGACGAGCACCGCCATTAGGCGGGTGGGTTCGCCCACCCCCGCCGGCTCGAGCGCCAGGTAGGCCGGCAGGTTGTTGACGACGTTGGCAGCGACCGCCGTCACCCCGGCCACGCGCAGCAGGTCCCCGGTGCTGGATCCCGTGCCGGCCAGGGCCACCAGTCCGTCGAGGTGCCCGGCCCCGTGTGCCCAGGCCACCACCGTCGTGAGGACCGCGAACCCGGCGACCGTCCCGAGGGGCGGTCGTGGGTGGCTGCCTGCCTGGGGCAGGCAGAGGGGGCAGGACGCCGACGCACGACGAGGGGGCGCCACCGATCGTGGCGCCCCCTCGTCGGGCTGTCCGGTGCCGGAGGTCGCTACTTCTTCGGGGCGGCCTTCTTGGCGGCGGAGCGGGCCGCGGGGCGCGGGGTCGCGACCTTGGCGGCGGAGGTCTTCTTGGCCGTGCTCTTGGCAGCCGTGCTGGTGACCTTCTTGGCAGTCGTGCTGGCGGCCTTCTTGGCCGTCGTGCCCTTGCTCGTCGTGCCCGCGCTGGCGCGCTTGGCGGGTGCCGCCTTGGTGGTGGCCTTCTTCGCGGTGGCCTTCGTGGCCGGCGCGGCAGTCGTGGTGGCGCCGAGCGCCGAGGCGGAGTTGGCGCGAGCGCCGGCGACGCCGGCCTTCGGCAGCTTCTTGGGGTCGGAGACGACGTCCTTGAACTGCGTGCCCGGACGGAACTTCGGGACGTTGGTCTTCTTGATGCGCACGGACTCACCGGTGCGCGGGTTGCGTCCCGTGCGGGCCGCACGTGCGGCGCGCTCGAAGGTGCCGAAGCCGGTGATCCCGACCTTGCCGCCCTTGGCCACCTCACGGATGACGACGTCGACGAGGGCCTCGACCGCGTCGGACGCGGCCTTGCGGCTACCCAGACGGTCCTCGAGGGCGTCGAGCAGATCTGCCTTGTTCACGATTCCTCCACGAATCCCGGTGCACGCCCGGTGGTTACCGGTCGTCGCAGGTCAGCTCGCCGCAACAGCCCTGCACGGCAACGACGTTCGACCTGGCATCGACGGTAGGGGCAACCGGACGCGGCGTCCACGGTTTGTCAAACTTGGCGTCGTTGCAGGGCAACGACATTGACCCCAGCAGACCGGCCTGCGCCGACGGCCGGGTGAGGGCAGGACCTCCGGTCACCGGCCTTCCCGACGGGGTCGACCCGCTGACCCGGTCAGCGTGGAAGTTGTTGATCGACAAACGACTTCGCGGTATACCGAGGTGGCGACGCGCACCTCGACGTCCCCGATCCGAGACCCCGAGGAGCGCTGCCGGGGGCACGTCGACACTGTCGTGGACGCGCCTCCCGACCCTCGAAATCCGTTGTCCGCCACCGGGCGTGGCGTTACGCCGTCCGGGTGAGCGGTCCCGTCGGCTAGACCGTCGTGCGGGGCTTGTAGGCCGGCCGGTCTGCCTCGTAGGCCTCGATCGCGTCCTCGTGCCGCAGCGTCAGGCCGATGTCGTCGAGCCCCTCCAGCAGCCGCCAGCGCGTGTAGTCGTCGACCTCGAACGGCGCGACGATGTCGCCGCAGGTGATGGTCTTGTCCCGCAGGTCGACCGTGATCTCGGTGCCGGGGTCGTTGTCCAGCGCCTTCCACAGCAGGTCGACGTCGCCCTGGGACACGACGGCCGTGAGCAGCCCCGCCTTGCCGGAGTTGCCGCGGAAGATGTCGGCGAATCGGCTCGAGATCACCACGCGGAAGCCGTAGTTCATCAGCGCCCACACCGCGTGCTCGCGCGACGAGCCGGTGCCGAAGTCGGGTCCGGCGACGAGGACCGAGCCCTCGGCATACGGCGCCTGGTTGAGGACGAAGGTGGGGTCGCTGCGCCAGGCCGCGAAGAGGCCGTCCTCGAAGCCCGACCGGGTGACCCGCTTGAGGTACTCCGCCGAGATGATCTGGTCGGTGTCGACGTTGCTGCGACGCAACGGGACTCCGACCCCGGTGTGCGTGGTGAAGGCATCCATGGCGGGCTCCTCAGTGGCTGGCCGGCTCGCGGGCCGGCTCCAGGTCGGCGGGGCTGGACAGGGTGCCGCGGACGGCTGTGGCGGCGGCGACGGCCGGCGAGACCAGGTGCGTGCGACCGCCCTTGCCCTGGCGCCCCTCGAAGTTGCGGTTGGAGGTGGAGGCGCTGCGCTCCCCCGGGGCCAGCTTGTCGGGGTTCATCGCCAGGCACATCGAGCAGCCGGGCAGGCGCCACTCGGCCCCGGCCGCGGTGAACACCGCGTCCAGGCCCTCGGCCTCGGCCTGCAGCTGCACCCGGGCCGAGCCGGGCACCACGAGCATGCGCACGGACTCGGCGACCTGACGGCCGGCCAGGACCCCGGCGACCTCGCGCAGGTCCTCGATCCGGCCGTTGGTGCAGGACCCGACGAAGACCGTGTCGACCGCGATCTCCTTGAGCGGCTGCCCCGCTCGCAGACCCATGTACTCCAGCGCGCGCTGGGCGTTGGCCTTGTCGTTGTCGTCACCGAGCTGCTCGGGGTCGGGGACGGACGCCGACAGCGGCAGGCCCTGACCGGGGTTGGTGCCCCAGGTGACGAACGGCGACAGCTGGGTCGCGTCGATCGTGACCTCGTGGTCGAAGGTCGCGTCGTCGTCGGTGCGCAGCGAGGTCCACGCCTCGACGGCGGCGTCCCAGTCGGCGCCCTGCGGCGCGTGCGGCTTGTCCTTGAGGAAGTCGAAGGTCACCTCGTCGGGGGCGATCATGCCGGCGCGCGCGCCCGCCTCGATCGACATGTTGCAGATGGTCATCCGCGCCTCCATCGACAGGCTGCGGATGGCGGAGCCGCGGTACTCCAGCACGTAGCCCTGACCGCCACCGGTGCCGATCTCCGCGATGACGGCGAGGATCACGTCCTTGGCCGTGACGCCGTCGGGCAGCTCGCCCTCGATGTTGATCGCCATGGTCCGGAAGGGCTTGAGGGGCAGCGTCTGGGTGGCCAGGACGTGCTCGACCTCGGAGGTGCCGATGCCGAAGGCCAGCGCCCCGAAGGCGCCGTGCGTCGAGGTGTGCGAGTCGCCGCACACGACCGTCATCCCGGGCTGGGTCAGGCCGAGCTGCGGGCCCACGACGTGGACGATCCCCTGCTCGGCGTCGCCCATGGGATAGAGGCGGATGCCGAACTCCTCGCAGTTGCGGCGTAGAGTGTTGACCTGGGTCAGGCTCACCGGATCGGTGATCGGGCCCGGTGTGGTGGGGACGTTGTGGTCCTCGGTCGCGAGCGTCAGCTCCGGGCGGCGCACCGCGCGCCCCTCGAGCCGCAGCCCGTCGAAGGCCTGCGGGCTGGTCACCTCGTGCAGCAGGTGCAGGTCGATGTAGAGCAGGTCGGGCTCGCCGTCAGCACGGCGGACGACGTGGGCGTCCCACACTTTCTCGGCAAGGGTGCCGCTCATGAGATTCCTCCGGCTTTGCTGGCTGTGACGGCGCGAATGGGCTTGCGTGGACGGGCTGACCGCCCCTCTCCCTGGCAGGCTGTCTCATCTCGACCCGCTCCGGATTTGCGTCTCAGGCTGCGAGACGGCAGTATCACCCTATGGACAACTCTTCTGGAGTCGGCGTTCTGGACAAGGCCGCCGTCGTGCTCGGAGCGCTGGAGGCCGGACCGGCCACGCTGGCCCAGCTGGTCGCCGCCACCGGCCTGGCCCGCCCCACCGCCCACCGTCTCGCGGTCGCCCTCGAGCACCACCGCCTCGTCGCCCGCGACATGCAGGGCCGCTTCGTCCTCGGTCCCCGCCTCGCAGAGCTGTCCAGCGCCGCCGGCGAGGACCGCCTCCTCGCCGCCGCCGGCCCGGTCCTCGGGGCGCTGCGCGACCACACCTCCGAGAGCGCCCAGCTCTTCCGCCGTCAGGGCGAGCACCGCATCTGCGTCGCCGCCGCCGAGCGCCCGATGGGCCTGCGCGACTCCATCCCCGTCGGCGCCTCCCTATCCATGCTCGCCGGGTCCGCCGCGCAGGTCCTGCTCGCGTGGGAGGAGCCCGACCGGCTGCACCGCGGCCTGCAGGGCGCCAAGTTCACCGCCACCACCCTGTCGGGCGTCCGCCGCCGTGGCTGGGCCCAGAGCGTCAGCGAGCGCGAGCTCGGCGTCGCCTCGGTCTCCGCGCCCGTCCGGGGCCCCTCGGGGCGCGTCGTTGCGGCCGTCTCCATCTCGGGGGCCATCGAGCGCATCTCGCGCCAGCCCGGCCGCCTGCACGCCGCCACGGTCGTCGCCGGCGCCAACAAGCTCACCGAGATCCTGCGCCGCACCTCCTCCGTCTGACCTCCCTCAGGTAAGCACGTCCGCCCGGGTCAGCCCGCCGGGCGGACGTGACGACCTGAGGTAGGCACGTCCGCCTGGGTTCGCACGCCATGTCGCCGTGACGACCTCGGGTCGGTCCATGACGCGAGCCGCCCGGCGGGTCACGGCGACCGCTCAACGATTCGGCGGCCCCACCTCGCGCTCTCCCGTCCTACGTTGGTCGCAGGCTTCCGCCATACATCCGACTCGACGAGGAGAGACGATGACCGCTGCGACCGAGACCTTCCGCGAGGCCCGGGACCTGCTCCTGGACCTGCGCACCGACTACGCCGCCGCCAAGGAGCGTTTCACCTGGCCGCAGATCGACGAGTTCAACTGGGCGCTCGACTGGTTCGACCAGATCGCCGAGGGCAACGACAAGCCCTGCCTGTGGATCGTCGAGCAGGACGGGTCGGAGGCCAAGGTCTCGTTCGCGCAGATGTCACGTCGCTCGGCGCAGGTCGCGAGCTGGCTGCGGGACCAGGGCGTCCGGCGCGGCGAGCGCGTGATCATCATGCTCGGCAACCAGGTCGAGCTGTGGGAGTCGATGCTCGCCTGCATCAAGCTCGGCGCCGTCATCATCCCCACGACCACCCTCCTCGGTCCCGCGGACGTCCGCGACCGGATCGAGCGTGGCGGCGCGCAGCACGCGATCGCCCGCTCGCAGGACGTGGGGATCTTCGACGGGGTCTCCGGCGACTACACCCGCATCGCCGTGGGCGAGCCGGTCGACGGTTGGTCGTCGTATGCCGACTCCGCCGCGTCCCCCGACACGTACACGCCGGAGGTGCCGACCCGCGGCGACGAGTCGATGCTGCTCTACTTCACGTCGGGGACGACCTCCAAGCCCAAGCTGGTGGAGCACACGCAGGCGTCCTACCCCATCGGGCACCTCACGACGATGTACTGGGTCGGCCTGGAGCCCGGCGACATCCACCTCAACATCTCCTCGCCGGGGTGGGCCAAGCACGCCTGGTCCAACGTCTTCGCCCCCTGGAACGCCGAGGCGTGCGTGTTCATCTACAACTACACGCGGTTCGACCCCGCGGCGCTCATGCACCACATGGACCGGTGCGGCGTGACCAGCTTCTGCGCCCCGCCGACCGTGTGGCGCATGCTGATCCAGTCCGACCTGGGTGGTCTGCAGAACCCTCCCACCAAGGTGGTCGGGGCTGGCGAGCCGCTCAACCCCGAGGTCATCGAGCAGGTCGAGAAGGGCTGGGGCGCAACGGTTCGCGACGGCTTCGGCCAGACCGAGACGACGCTCGCCGTGTCCAACTCCCCCGGCCAGCCGGTCAAGCCCGGCGCCATGGGACGGCCCTCCCCCGGCTACGTCGTGCGGCTCGTCGACCCCGCGACCGGCGAGGTCGGCGTGCAGGAGGGCGAGATCTGCCTCGACCTGGCTCACCGCCCCCTCGGCCTGATGGTGGGCTACAACGGCGACCCGGACAAGATCGCCGAGGTCATGCGGGACGGCTACTACCACACGGGTGACGTGGCGAGCATCGACGAGGACGGCTACCTGACCTACGTCGGCCGCGCGGACGACGTCTTCAAGGCCTCTGACTACCGCATCTCGCCGTTCGAGCTCGAGTCCGTCCTGCTGGAGCACGACTTCGTGGCCGAGGCGGCCGTCGTGCCGTCGCCGGACCCGTTGCGTCTCGCGGTGCCCAAGGCCGTCGTGGTCCTCACCCCGGGCGTCGAGCCGACCGCCGACACCGCGCGGGAGATCTTCCGGCACTCCCGCGAGAACCTCGCGCCCTACAAGCGGATCCGGCGCCTGTCCTTCTCGGAGCTGCCCAAGACGATCTCCGGCAAGATCCGCCGCGTCGAGCTGCGGCAGGCCGAGGACGCGGGCTACGCCACCGCCGACGCGCGTCCGACCGGGGATTTCCACGAGGACGACTTCCCCGAGCTGCGCGGCTGAGCGTGGACCCTGACCGTATGACGAACGCGCACCGCGTCCGACGGGTCGCCGTGGTCGGCGCCGGACCCGCCGGGCTCTTCGCCGCCCAGGCGCTGGCCGGTCAGGACGAGCTGCCGGTCCACGTGGACCTGCTCGACCGGATGCCGACGCCCTTCGGCCTGCTGCGCTACGGCGTCGCCCCGGACCACGAGAGCATCCGCTCGGTGGCGACGGCGCTCGCCCGCACCCTCGACCTGGAGGGCGTCACCTTCTGGGGGCTCGTGGAGGTGGGTCGTGACGTGTCCCGGGCCGAGCTGCTCGAGGCCTACGACGCGGTGATCTACGCGGTCGGGGCGAGCGAGGACGTGCGCCTCGGCATACCCGGGGAGGACCTGAGCGGCAGCCGCTCCGCGCGCGAGTTCGTCGCCTGGTATGGCGGGCACCCCGACGCGCGACCTCAACCGCTCGACGGGGTGCGGGCGGTCGCGACGGTCGGCGTCGGCAACGTCGCCGTCGACCTGGCCCGGATCCTGCTCAAGGAGGCCCGTTCGCTCAGGGTGACCGACATGGCCGAACCCGTCCTGGAGGAGCTCGCCCGCAGCGAGGTGCGCGACGTGTGGATCGTCGGGCGGCGGGGTCCCCAGCACGCGAGCTACACGACCAAGGAGCTGCGCGAGCTGGTCGCCACCCCGGGGATCGACGTGACCGTCTCCGAGGGGGCGTTCGACGGGCTGGACGAGGCGGCGCTCGACCGGCGCACGCGCGCCAACGTCCAGCTGCTGCGTGGTCTGCCCACCGAGGGCGACGGCGCCCCCGCATCGGACGGGGGCCGGCGACGGCTGCACTTCGCGTTCTACGCCCGGCCGGTGGAGATGACCGAGCGTGACGGGCGGGTGGACGGTCTGACGGTCGAGCGCACCCGGCTGCTTCCCGACGGATCGGTCGAGGGGACGGGCTCGCTCGAGACCCTCGACGTGCAGCTCGTGCTGCGCGCGGTGGGCTACCGCGGGAGCCCGCTGGCCGACGTGCCGTTCGACCGGACGCGCGCGATCATCCCCAACGTCGAGGGCCGCGTCGTCGACGAGGCGGGCGTGAGGCAGCCGCGGGAGTACTGCACGGGCTGGGTCAAGCGCGGACCGATCGGCGTCATCGGCACCAACAAGTCCGACGCCGCGCAGACCGTGGCGCACGTGCTCGCCGACCTGCAGGCAGCCGAGGACGCTCCACGGGACCCGCAGGGTGGGCGGGTCGAGGAGCCTGGCGCCGTCGCGGACCCTGGGACCGGCGAGGGTCATCGACCCGGCGCGTCTCGAGACGGTGTCGGCCCTGTCCTCCGCGCCCGCGGCCACCACCCGAGCACCCTGGCCGACTGGCGCGCCATCGACGCGGCGGAGATCGAGCTCGGCCGCGGCGAGGGTCGCGAGCGCGTCAAGGTGTCGACCTGGGACGAGCTCCTCCGCCTCGTCACGGACCACTGACAGACGGGCCCCTGGCCCTCGCCCTTCCCCACCCCCTCGCAGGCCGGCCACCCCCTCGCAGGCCGGCCACCCCCTCGCAGGCTGGCCACGCTTCGCAGGATCGTGAGTGTTTCGTCCAACATTCTTGGACCAAGCACTCACGATCCCGGGTGGGGGCGCTGGCGGTCGATCGCGCATCGGGGCCGCGCATGACGGCGCCCCGCCGCCCGAGCTCAGCCGGACAGGAGGCGGGGCGCTGCGTCATACGGCCTCAGCGGTCGACCGGGCGATCGCCCGGCATCGTGGCCCACCGGGTGTTGGGGGTGCGGCGCAGGTCGATCCGCACGACGCCGCCGTCGTTGACGACCCCCTCGGTCAGCCAGGACCGGGTCCACGGCCTGCCGTTGACGCGCACCCGGTCGATGTAGACGTGGTCGGGGGAGGCCGCCGGCGCGTCGATCCGGATCGTCGCCCCGCCGTCGCGCCGGATCCAGGCCCGGGGGAAGACCGGGCTCGACAGGAGCATCTCCGCACGGGCGGGGTTCTGGGGATAGATCCCCAGCGCCGCGAAGACGTACCACGAGGACATGGTCCCCAGGTCGTCGTTGCCCGGCAGCCCCTTGGGTCCGGTCGTGTAGGCCAGACGCTCCATCGCCCGCACGGCCTCCTGCGTCTTCCACGGAGCACCGAGCGCGTTGTAGAGCCAGGGGGTGTGGATGCCCGGCTCGTTGGTCGCGTCGTAGCGGAGCGGGTCACCGCCCGTCACCCACGACCCGTCGGGCTTGCGGAAGAAGGCGTCCAGTCGGCTGATGGCCCTGGCGTCGCCACCCATGGCCCGCGACAGGCCGGAGACGTCGTGCGGCACCATCCAGGTGTAGGTCGCCGAGCTGCCCTGTGCGAAGCCCTTGTCGGAGGCGGGCGTGAAGGGCTGCACCCACGAGCCGTCCGCGTTGCGCGCCTGCTGGTAGCCGCCGTCGGGCGTCGCCACGGGGTTGAAGGTGTTCTTCCAGCTGGACGCCCGGCGGCGCATGGCGTCGGCCTCCGACGTACGGCCGAGACGTGCAGCCCAGTCCGCCAGGGCGTAGTCCGCCACCGAGTCCTCCAGGGTCTCGGCGGCGCCGCCCCAGCTGTGGCCACCGTCCTGCGGCACGTAGCCGAGCGCCAGGTACTGCGCCAGGTCCGGGCGGATGCCGGCGCACTGGCCCGGGCACCCGTAGGTCGACAGGCCGTCCGCGTGCGGCACGGTCGCCTGGCGGTAGAGGGACGCGAACGCCGCCCGGGTCTCGAAGTTGCGGACCCCGAGGGAGTAGAAGCCCGCCAGCGTCGGCGCGCTCGGGTCCCCCGTCATGACGTGGGTCCAGGCCGTCAGGTGCACCCACCGGTCCCAGACCCCGCCGTGGTGCCGGCTGTTGTTGAGCAGCGACTGGGCGAAGTCGCCGGCGAGCCGGGGCTCGAGGAGCGCGAGCAGCTGCGTGTGGGCGCGGTACTCGTCCCAGCCGGAGAAGTTGCCGAGCTGGGCGCGTTGGCCGGGAGACAGCCGGTGGACGCGCTGGTCGGCCCCCCAGTAGGTCCCGGCCACGTCGTTGACCACGTTGGGCTCGAGGAAGGCGTGGTAGAGCGCGGTGTAGAGCTTGGTGCGGGACTCCGTGCTCCCCCCGGCGACCTGCACCCGGGTCAGCTGCTCGTCCCACTGCTGGTCGGCCGCCCTGGCCACGCTGGCGACCGTGTCGCGCGGCGCGACCTCGGCGGCGAGGTTGGCCCTGGCCGCGCCGAGGCTGGTGTAGGAGATGCCGACCTTCATGCCGACCGTGGTGCCCGGTGCGAACGAGACCCAGCCGCCCGAGCCCTTCCCGGCGCGAGCCGCCCCGGTCTCGTAGCCCTCACCTCCGATGGCTCTCCTCGTCCCGGGACGGATCCGGTCGTTCACCCACGTACCCGTCCCGGTGAAGGCCCGGTCGAAGCTCGCCACGAAGTGCAGGCGGTAGTAGCTGCGCTTGTTGCTGCCGTTGCCCGTCGCGCGGCGACCGCAGAAGGCGCCCGTGAGGACCGACCCGGTCACGGTGCGGGTGGCCGGGTCGATGGAGATCTCGGCCGACTCGCTCCCGTTGAGCGAGTTCGAGGTCCGGAACAACAGGTTGGCGGGCTTGCCCGCAGGGAAGCCCAGCGACGTGACGGCGGCCCGGGTGGTGGCGGCCGCGTCGATGCGGACGCCGTTGTCCAGGGCCAGGGTGTAGCGACCGGGCACCGCGCGCTCGCCCGCGTGAGAGAAGGTGCTGGCGTAGGCCTCGTCCTTGGTGTCCGCCGAGGGCGAGATCCCCATCGCGGCCGGGTGGGGAAAGATCGGGACGTCACCCATGGCGCCCGGGTGACAGCCGGCGCCGTTGACGTGCGTCAGCGAGAAGCCGCGCAGCTTGGTGGTGTCATGGCTGTAGCCGTTGGAGGCAGCGGTGCTGGTCTGGTCGCCCGCGGTGCTGGTGGGGCTCCACGACAGCATGCCGAAGGGTCGGACAGCGCCGGGATAGGTGTTGCCACCGTTGCTCGTGCCGACGAGGGGGTCGACGTAGCGCGACAGGTCCTTGGCGACCTGGGGCCGCGAGACCAGCGGCGTGGCCGGATCGACCGGAGCGCCTGCTGCGGAGGTGGCCGACGACGTGACGGCGAGGACGAGCGTGCTGGCAGCAGCGAGGGGGACGAGTCTGCGCACGGGGGCTCCTGGGGCTCGAGAAGGGTGGTGCCGCAAGCAGATTCTGCATCCAGGGCGACCCGGTGTCGCGCCCGTGAACACCGGCCGCCATCCAGGCCAAGACTTGGCTCACCGCCGTGCCCTCCCGTCGCCCCTGCCTACCCGTCTCCCCTACCCGCACTGGTGGTCAATCGCGGATCGGGCGGCGCCGGAAGTACGCCGCGAGCATGGCTCCGGAGAGGTTGTGCCAGATCGAGAACACGGCGCCCGGCAGGGCGGCCGTCGGCGAGAAGTACTGCGACGCAAGGCCGGCGGCCAGACCGGAGTTCTGCATCCCGACCTCGATGGCGACGGTGCGCCGGGCCCGCTCACGCTGTCCGGTGAGGGCGGCAAGGCCATAGCCCACCAGGTAGCCGAGACCGTTGTGCAGGACGACGGCGAGCAGGACGATCCCGCCGGCAGCGACGACCTTGGACGCCGAGCCCGAGACGACGGCGGCCACGACCAGCGAGATGGCGACGACGGACACCCAGGGCAGGGCGGGAAGCACCCGCTCGACGACCCGGCCGAGGAAGGTGCGCACCAGCAGGCCCAGCACGACGGGGACGAGCACGATCCACAGGATGCTGGAGGCCATGCTGCGCGCGTCGACGGGGAGGTAGGTCCCCGCGAGCCACAGCGTCAGCAGCGGGGTGAGGATCGGGGCCAGCAGGGTCGACACCGAGGTCATCGCCACCGACAGCGCGGTGTCCGCCTTGGCGAGATAGCTCACCACGTTGGAGGCGGTGCCGCCGGGCGCGCAACCCACGAGGATGACGCCGGCTGCCAGCTCCGGGGACAGCCCCAGCGCCTTGGCCACCGCCCAGCCGAGCAGGGGCATCACGAGGTACTGGGCGACGACACCGATGAGGACGGGAAGCGGCCGGCGGGCCACGAGCGCGAAGTCCTGCCCGCGCAGGCTGAGCCCCATCCCGAACATGATGATCCCTAGCAGCGTGTTGACGTGGGGCAGAAGGGGTTTCGCCGACGACGGGGCCAGATAGCCGAACGATGCGGCCGCCAGGATCAGGATCGGGAAGAGGGTGACGGCCATCCGGGCCGAGCGGTCCTCGGCTGCGGTGGACGGGTCGCGCTGCTCGGTGGGCGCGGGGCTGGACATGGGGACCTCCTAGGACGGACCACACACTGTGACCCGCCGTTCCACATCTCGGGACGATCGTCTCGTCATACGTGCGCTTGAAACGCGTCGTCCTCCCCAAAGATCGTGAGTGTTTGGTCCAAGGATGTTGGACCGAACACTCACGATCTCGGGGGAACGAAGGGCGTAGGGCCCGGGTCAGGGGCGTGACGCATCCTCGAGCGGGGGCGGAGGCGTGGGAGCGCCTTCCGGCGGTGCGATGCGCGGGTAGCGAGGCGCCCCACCGGATCCGTGCGTGGACATCGCCGCGCTGCTGGGTCCTGCTGTCCCGGAGCCTGAGCCGACCCCAGCACCCGTGACGGTGGCCGGGGCAGCCCGACCGGCGGCCGGTGCCGGGTCCCACCTCCGGTCGACCACGCGCTTCTGCACGAGGATGGCCGCCGAGAGCAGCGCCAGGCCGATGAGCGACAGGATCACCGTGCCGGCCACCACGCCTGCGCGGGCGCCGTAGCCGATCAGGATGCCGAACCAGCCGAAGTCGGCGTCGCCGAAGGTGGTGTTCTCCGAGCCGAAGGAGCCGAGCACCTTGAGCAGCAGGGCGGGGAGGAAGGTCACCAGCAGGCCGTTGACCAGGCCGCCGGCCACCGCGCCCCGGCGACCGCCCGTGGCGTTGCCGTAGACACCCGCCGCGCCACCCGTGAAGAAGTGGGGCACGAGCCCCGGCAGGATGAGGGCGAGCCCGAACATCGGACCGAAGACGACGCCGAGCAGGAGCAGGCCGATCAGGCCACCGAGGAAGCTGGACAGGAAGCCGATGAGCACGGCGTTCTGGGCGTAGGGGAACACGATGGGGGCGTCCAGCGCCGGGATCGCCCCGGGCACGACCTTGGCCGCGATGCCCTGGAAGGCGGGCACGAGCTCACCGAGGATCGTGCGGACGCCGAAGAGGATGACCGCGACCGCGATCCCGAACTGCAGACCCTGGGTGACCGCCTGCATCACGTAGTTGCCCACGTTGGTCGCGCCGCCCTCGAACGCCGTGAAGGCGGTCGTCGCCCCTGCGCGCACGAGGTAGAGGACGGCGACGACGACATACATCAGCACCATGGACAGCGCCGTCGCCACCATCGAGTCCCGCAGGAAGCGTAGGGACTCGGGGACCTTGAGGTCCTCGGTAGAACGGCTGGTCCCCCGCGGGTCGACGAGGCGTCCGACGGTGCCCGCGGCGACGTAGCCCGCGGTTCCGAAGTGCCCGATCGCGATGGAGTCGTCGCCGGTGATCTTGCGGGTCCACGGTTGGGAGAGCGCGGGCAGCGACACCATGAGGATCCCCAGGAGGATCGCCCCCAGGACGACCACCACGACCGGGGGCATGCCTGCTGAGGCCATGACGATCGTGATCAGCGTCGCCATGAAGAGCAGGTGGTGCCCGGTGAGGAAGACGTAGCGCAGCGGCGTGAAGCGGGCGAGCAGGATCGCGACGACAAAGCCGAGGATCATGAGCCACGACACCTGCGCGCCGTACCGCGCCTGCGCGATGCCGGCGATGGCCTCGTTGGTGGGGACGACACCCTGCGCGCCGAGCGCGCCCTGGATCATCTTGCCCAGGGGGGTGAGCGAGGCCGCCACGAGACCGGCGCCGGCACCGATCAGGAGGAAGCCGAGGACGGCCTTGAGCGCGCCTCCCGCCACCTGGCCGGCGCTGCGCCGCATGGCGATCAGGCCGATGGCGGTGATGATGCCGATGAGGTAGGCCGGGACGCTCAGGATCTCGTTGACGAGGAACTGGGCGATGGCCAGCAGGACGTCCATGGGTCGCTCCGATGCGCGCAGGGGTGGGTGAGCCGGTGACTAAGGCCGGTCAGATGGCGTAGAGACGCCGCAGAGTGGCGTCGATCTCGCTCTGGGACGTGAAGTTGTCGATGACCTCCACGGGAACCCCGACGTCACCGAGGGTCTGGGCGATCGCCCCGGAGGTGAGCAGGAAGTCGGCTTCCTTGGCTCGGCCCTTGGCCGAGATCGTGTCGGTGGCCTCGACGGAGAGGTATGGCGTCCAGCCCCATCGGTCGAGCACCTGCTCCGTGGTGTTCTTGAGGAACAGGCTCGTCCCGAGGCCGTTGCCGCACACCGTGAGGATGAGCCGCTTGGACGGCACGGCATCGCCTGTGACGGCTGTGTCGGCCATCGCGGGACGGAGGTCGTGCTGCTCGTCGGTGGAGCGCGTGGTGGTGGCTGCCGGGGGCGCGTCAGCAGGGGCCGAGGATGCAGCAGCCGCCGGAGCCGCTGCGGGACGAGCGGCGAGGGCGTCGCGCACCTCGTCCGGCGTCTGCGCTCGCTCCAACGCCTCGCGGCACTCCGGGGCGGCGAGCACGCCGGCCAGCGCCGCGAGGGCGTCCTGGTGGGCCGACGAGTCGACCGATGCGAGGGCCATGACGAGGGTGACCGGGTCGTTCGTGTCGTGCCCGAAGCGCACGGGCTCGGCCAGACGCACAAGGCTCATGCCGGTCCGCGTGACGGAGTCGTCCGGCCTCGAATGGGCCAGGGCGAAGCCCGGCGCGAGGACGATGTAGGGACCGTGCTCCTCCACGACGCGGATCATGGCGTCCGTGTAGGAGTCCCCGGCGACCCCGGTCTCGCCGAGCAGCTCGCCGGCCGCACGGATCGCCGCCCGCCAGTCGGACGCGTCGACGTCGAGGCGAATCGCGTTGACGGGCAACAGATCACGGAGTTCAGACACGGGGACACCTTCATCGGGGCTCGATGGTTCAGGGTGCGGGCGACCGCGTGCTGAGGAGCAGGCGGGCCCAGAGGGCGATCCATCGATCGCGTCGTTCGAGCCTAGCGGGGCCCCCGCGTGACGCGCGTCGAGGGTGGTGACGCCGGGACGTCATACGCGCCAGCAAGACCCTCCCCGGCCCCGCCGCCCGCGCCTCGAACCCCACCAACATCGTGAGTGTCTGGTCCACGAATGGTGGACCGAACACTCACGATCGCCGGATGGAAGGGGTTGGACGGGCATGGGGGGTCAGAGGAGGTGCATCTCCTGGGCCTGCTCCCCCAGCTGCTCGCGGAACGCCGGGTCGGCGATCGCGATGAGCGCCTCGGCCCGCTCGGCGTTGGTCTTGCCGCGCAGGTGCGCCACGCCGTGCTCGGTCACGACATGGCTCACGTCGTTGCGCGAGGTCGACACGTGGGCGCCGGGCTTCAGGGTCGGGACGATCCGCGACACGGTGCCGCCCTTGGCCGTGGACGGGGTGACGATGAAGGACTTGCCGCCGCGGGACCGGTTGGCCGCGCGCACGAAGTCGGACTGGCCGCCGGTGCCGGAGTAGGGCACGTAGCCCATCGACTCCGAGCAGCACTGACCGGCCAGGTCGACCTCGATGGTGGCGTTGATGGTGTGGAGCAGGTCGTTGGAGCCGGCGAGGTAGGGGTCGTTGGTGACGTCGACGGGGTGCATCTCGAGCCCCCGGTTGCGGTGCATCCAGCGATAGAGACGCTCCGAGCCGAGGGCGAAGGTCGCGACGCTCTTGCCCGGGAAGGCCGTCTTGAGCCGGTTGGTGACGACGCCCGCCTCGACCAGCGTGAGGATGCCGTCACCGATCATCTCCGTGTGGACGCCGAGGTCCTTGCGGTCGGTGAGCTGCATGACGACGGCGTCGGGGATGGCGCCGAACCCGATCTGGATGGTCGCCCCGTCGGGGATGAGCTCGGCGACGTGCGTGCCGATCGCCTGCTGGACCGGCCCGATCTCGGGCAGTCCCACGGCGGTCAGCGGGCGCTCGTCCTCGACGATCGCGGTGACCTGGTCGATGTGCACGTGGCAGTCGCCGAAGGCGTAAGGCACCTGCGGGTCTCGGGGTCGAGGTAGCCGAAGGGCCGCAGCGGCAGGATCTGCTCGACCCGCACGTCGGTGAACTCGGTGCGCCGGTCCGAGAGGGCCTCGAGCAGGGTCGGCGGCTCCCCCACGCCGGTCGGGACGACGGTCGTGTCGCCGTCCTCGACGATCGCGACGGCGTCGTGCGGGCTGGCGAGCTTGCGCCGGTAGGCGTCCTCGAAGGTCATACCTCATCCAATCGCCGGGGCGCCGGTGCCGCAATCGTGCGGCACCGGCGCCCGGTGTGATCTGTCGGACAGCGGTCAGACGACGGCGTCGCCGGCACGCTTGGCGTGCCGCAGGCCGAGGAGGCCGAGCAGCAGCAGGAGCGCGCCGCCGACGTAGGCCACGACCGAGGCGATCTTGGCGATGAGGCCGATGGTGCCGAAGGCGTAGGCGGTGAGCAGCATGCTCCGCAGCGCGTTGCCCATGAACAGGCTCTGCCGCAGCTCGCCGAGCTTGGCGACCTCGGCCTTGTCGGCGGCGGGGTCCTTGGACAGCTTCATGAACTCGCCCGAGACCTCCTCGTAGGTCTTGCCGGCGGAGGACTTGTTCATGTGGACCAGGATGTAGTGGTCGGCGAAGGCCTTGGCCTGGTCGCCGGTGGTCATCTCCTGGCCGGCGTACTTCTCGAGGTAGGGCTTGATCTGGGGGTCCTCGAGGGCCTTGCCGGACGGCATCGTGATCTTCTGCGCGGCGAGCTGGTCGTGGACCTGGCCCTGCGCGAAGGTCGAGGCCCAGGTGAGCAGCCCGCCCGCGACGAGCAGGACGAGGGCCAGCAGCAGGCCGGTGGCGGACAGGAGGGTGTCGAGGGTCTTGCGACGCATGGTGCTTCCTAGCTGAGTGCTTCCACCGGTCGGATGGCCGGTTGATGACTCAACTCTGCTCTGTCCGATTTATCCTTCAATCACCGGGGTGCGTGTTCCAGGTCACACCGGGCCGTATGCCGCCCGCGCGGTCTCACCGCGGGCCACCGCTATCCGGCTCGACCGGCCTCGCGGACCGCCCGCAGCCAGGTGAGGACCGCCTCGGCGCCGGGGTCGGGGTGCCCCTGACCGCGCGCACCGACATAGCTCGCCCGGCCCTTGCGGGACACGCCCTCGACCGTGCTCCGCACCCCCTGCTTGGTCGCAGCCAGGACGGCCTCCCAGCCGTCGGGGGCGGCGTCGGCCGCAGGGCGCAGCGCGTCGACCATCGTCCCGTCGCCGGGCTCGGCACCGCCCAGCTCCTGGATCCCGTCGACCCCCGCCGCGAGGGCGCCGGGCCAGTCGGCGCCGTCCTCGAGCGCCTGGGCGGCCGCCACGAGGCCCGCGGCATACAGCGGGCCGCTCGTCCCCCCGATGGCCCGCCGGCAGCGGGCCGACAGGACCCGCAGGAGGTATGCCGCGGAGCCGTCGGCCGGGTCCTCCTGCCAGGCTCGCGCCCCGCGCGCCAGCGCCTCCCCCAGGTCGCCGTCCCCACGACCTGGTCCAGCTCGGTGAGCCGGGACTCGTCGTCGAGGACCGCCTGGCAGGCGGCGTCCACCGCGGCGCGCACCTGCGGGTCGGGCTCGCCGGGATCGGCCGCGTCGGCGGTGGCCTCGGGGACCGGGACGTCGTCGTGCCTCTCGACCGGACCGCCGCCACCTGGCCAGGCCAGCGAGCTGGTGGGCGCGTCGAGCAGCTCCGTCTCCCCCTCCTCGAGCGGCAGGACCGTGACGGAGGCCCCCGCCATCTCGAGGCTGGTCATGACGGAGCCCTGGTAGGTCCGCTCGACCCGCAGCCCGCGCTGCCCCAGCAGCCGGTGCGCGGCCCTGGTCAGGACGGACAGCTCGGCAGGAGGCGTGCCCCCGAGCCCGTTGACCAGCAGGGCGACTCGCGCCCCGTCGTCGAGCGGGCGGGCAGCCAGGACGCGGTCCACCAGCTCGGCCGCGAGCTCGTCGGCCGGGCGGTGCGGGACCCGCTCGACGCCGGACTCGCCGTGGATCCCCAGCCCCAGCTCGATCCGGTCCTCGTCGATCTCGAAGGTCGCCTCGCCCGACCCCGGCATGGTGCCGGGCCGCAGGGCGACCCCCATCGTAGCCAGCCGACCGGCGACCGAGCGGGCGCGCTCGGTCACCTCGGCGAGGTCGGCCCCGGAGGCGGCGAGGGCGCCCGCGATCTTGTGCACCAGCACCGTGCCGGCGAGGCCGCGCGCCCCGGCGTGCGTGTCGGCGTCACCCAGGGCGATGTCGTCACCCACGACGACGGTCTCCACGGCATACCCCTCGTCCTGGGCCAGCTGCGCGGCGAGCCCGAAGTTGAGCCGGTCCCCGGTGTAGCTCTTGACGATCAGCAGCGCCCCGGCCGACCCGGTGACGGCGCGGATCCCGTCGAGGACCGCGTCGACGCTCGGCGACGCGAAGACCCCACCGCTGACGGCCGCGGTCAGCATGCCCTCGCCGACGAATCCGGCGTGCGCAGGCTCGTGCCCCGCTCCACCGCCGGAGATCAGCGCCACCGGGACGGCCTCTCGGTCAGCCCCGCTGCTGCCCCGGGTGTCGCCGCCGCTGCCGTGGCCGACGTCATGTCCGCTCACGACCCGGTCGGCCTGCACGGCGATGGTGCGCCCCTCGAGGAGCGCGAGTCCGGGCTGGGTCAGGACGAGGCCCTCGAGGCTCTCGCGGACGAAGGTGTCGGCGTCGTTGACGAACTTCTTCATGAGGTCCACACCACCACACCGGGCGAGGGCGCGCCAGCGCCGCCCCTGGGCAGGCGCTGGGGGAGGTCAGCCACGAACCGGGCAACGCGAAAGGTCCCCCTCCCGAGTGGGAGAGGGACCTTCTCGACGTACCCCCGACCGGATTCGAACCGGCGCTACCGCCGTGAGAGGGCGGCGTGCTAGGCCACTACACAACGGGGGCAATCAGCTGCTCCGAGCCCTTGCGGGGCGGCGAGCAACGAGGAGAAACTCTAGCCGAAACTTCGGGTTTCTCCCAATCGGGCCGGGCCTTTGAAGGCCGACCGGCGATTGGCTGGGGTACCAGGACTCGAACCTAGACTAACTGAACCAGAATCAGTCGTGCTGCCAATTACACCATACCCCAAGAGAAGTCACCCCTTCATCAGGACCCCTGCGGGGCCGGTGACGCGCGGGCGAACCAAGAGAGAACTCTACCGGAGGGCGACGCCGCTGCCCAAATCGGCCGTATGCCGCCTCATGCTCGCCAGGACACGTCGTCCAAGGGCGTCACGACGGGCACGCCGACGTCACCATCATCACGGCCGGCCCACTCCCCGCGTCGGTCGAGCCACACGCCGTGCAGCCCCGCCGCGACCGCCGCCTGCGCGTCGACGGCGAGGTCGTCCCCGACATACATCGTCTGCTCCGGCGACGAGCCGAGCAGCTCGCAGGCCCGCCAGAACGCGCGGGCGTCGGGCTTGCCGTCGCCGAGGGTGTCCGTCGTCGCGATGGCGGTGAAGGCGTCGCTCAGCCCGACGACGTCGAGCTTGAGGGTGGTGAACTCGGTCGAGGAGTTGGTCAGCGCGCCGACCAGCAGCCCGTCGGCACGCGCCCGCTCCAGCAGGCGCGCCACGTCGTCGAACGCCCGGGTCCCGGTGCGGAAGGCGTCCGGCCACCCCTGCTCGAACCCCGCGAAGGACCCTGCCTCCCAGGCAAGTCCACCGTGCGTCGCCACCTCCTGGAGCCGCGACTCCCGCATCGCGGCAAAGGTCAGCTCGCCGCGCGTGTAGCCGCCGAAGAAGCCGCCCGGGTCGGCGTGGTAGCGGACGCCGAGCTCGTCGGCCCGCTCCCCCGCCTCGGGCCACACCTGCGTGATGCAGCGGGCGGCGGCCCGGCGCATGGCCGAGCGGGTGTCGAGCAGGGTGTCGTCGATGTCGAGCAGCAGCGCGGTGATCCGCGTCGGCGCACCGGCGGTCACAGCGTGGCGCGCAGCCGGCGCAGGCGCGTCAGCGTCGACTTACGACCGAGGATCTCCATCGACTCGAACAACGGCGGCGAGACCCGTCGACCGGTCACCGCGACGCGGGCGGGCGCAAACGCAAACTTGGGCTTGATGCCGAGACCGTCGACGATCGCGGCGCGCAGGGCCGCCTGGATCGGCTCGGCGGTGAAGTCCTCCAGGCCCTCCAGCGCGGCGATCGAGGCGTCGAGCACCTGCGGGGCGTCGTCCTTGAGCGCGGCCACCGAGTCGGGGTCGAAGGTCAGCTCCTCGTCGGTGACGAAGAGGAAGCCGAGCATGGGGCCGGCCTCCTTGAGCAGCTGCATGCGCTCCTGCACCAGCGGGGTGGCCTGGGTGACCAGGTCCATCTGCGCAGGGGTCGGCTCGCCCGGCAGCTCGCCCGTCCGCACGAGGTGCGCGACGATCCGGCCGGCGAGGTCCTCCGGGGACAGCGCACGGATGTAGTGGCCGTTGAGCCAGTTGAGCTTGTCCATGTCGAAGATCGGGCCGACCGTGTTGACCTTGGTCCACTCGAAGGGCTCCACGAACTCGTCGAACGAGCTGACCTCCTGGCCGTCCGCCACCGGCGGGTAGCCCACGAGCTGCAGGAAGTTCAGCAGCGCCTCGGGCAGGTAGCCCTCCTCGCGGAACCAGGTCAGGCGGGCGGCGGGGTTCTTGCGCTTGGAGATCTTGGACTTGTCGGGGTTGCGCAGCAGCGGCATGTGCGCGAACTGCGGCACCTCCCACCCGAGCCAGCGATGGAGCAGGACGTGCTTGGGGGTCGAGGAGATCCACTCCTCGCCGCGCACGACCGTGGTGATGCCCATGAGGTGGTCGTCGACCACGACGGCCAGGTGATAGGTCGGGAAGCCGTCGGCCTTGAGGATGACCTGGTCGTCCGGGGTGGGCGCGTTGACCCAGCCGCGGATGACGTCCTCGAAGCGGGTCTCGACGTCCTCGGGGATCAGCATGCGCACGACGGGCCGGTCGGTGAATCCCGGCAGCGCCGCGCGCTCCTCGCGGGTCTTGCCGTGGCACAGCCGGTCGTAGCCGGTGGGCAGCTTGGCCTTCTGCTGCAGCTCGCGCATCTCGGCCAGGCGCTCGGTCGAGCACCAGCAGTAGTACGCGTGGCCGTCCGCGACGAGCTGCTCGACATACGGCCTGTAGGTGTCCAGCCGCTCGCTCTGCCGGTAGGGCGCGTAGGGGCCGCCGACATCGGGGCCCTCGTCGTAGGTCAGCCCCAGCCAGGTCAGCGTGTCGAAGATCTGCTGCTCGCTGCCCTCGACGTAGCGGGCCTGGTCGGTGTCCTCGATGCGCAGGACGAACCGGCCGCCGGTCTTGCGGGCCCAGGCCAGGTCGAACAGCGCCATGTAGGCGGTCCCGACGTGCGGGTCGCCGGTGGGCGACGGGGCGACACGGGTGCGAGCGGGGGTGAGAGCAGCGTCAGTCATGGTGGGGTCAGCCTATCGGGAGCCGCCGGGTGCGCGATGATGGGCGGCGATGACCCCCTCGCCCTCCCGCCCCGTCCCTCAGCCGCGCCTGCGACCCCATGACGTCGCGCTCGTGGCCGTCGGCGGAGCGGTGGGGACGGCGTTGCGGGCGGGGCTGGTGCTGGCCGCCCCACCGCAGGGGGTGGACGACGTGGACGTGGCGGTGCTCGCGATCAACGTGGCCGGGGCGTTCGCCCTGGGCCTCCTCCTCGAGCGGCTGGCCCTGCGCGGTCCGGACCGTGGCCGGCAGCGGGCCGGTCGCCTGCTCGTCGGGACCGGCGTGCTCGGGGGCTTCACGACCTACTCGACGCTCGCCCTGGACACCGCCCACCTGCTGCAGGAGGGACGAGCCGGTATGGCGCTCGCCTACGCCCTCGGCACGGTGCTGCTGGGCGCGGGTGCGGCTCTCGCGGGGATCCGTTGCGGGGCAAGGGCGCACGGGCGGCGAGGGGCATGACGGCGCTGGTCCTCGTTGCGGTGGCGATCGCGGGCGGTGTCGGCGCCGCGCTGCGGTTCGTGGTCGATGGGGTGGTCCGCGAGCGGGTGGGTGCGGCATACCCGCTCGGCACCCTGCTGATCAACGTCACGGGCTCGCTGCTGCTCGGCCTGGTCAGCGGGCTCGTCGCTCGGCACGCGCTAGGGGCCGAGTGGGGTCTGGTGCTGGGGACAGGCCTGTGCGGCGGCTACACGACCTTCTCGACGGCGAGCGTGGAGACGGTGCGGCTGGTGTCCGACGGACGGCTCGGCGCGGGGGCCGGCCACGCGCTCGGGATGCTGGTGGGCTCGGTCCTCGCGGCGTTCGCCGGCCTCTGGCTCGCCACCCTCTGACCACCCCACCCCATCCCACACCGCAACGTCCCCTCGCGCTCGCGCGCCCTCGGTATCCGCGCCATTGGTCACCAATGGCGTTGTGGATCGTTCAAAAGGGCCGCCCTCACGTCATTGGTGACCGATGATGTGAGGGCGGGGCGAGGCCGGCGGGGCGGGGCCTGCAGGGCGGGGCGGGGCCGGGTGCTGCGGAGTGGCGCGTCGGGGTCAGCGGGCGCGGACGAAGGGGTTGGACAGGGTGCCGATGCCCTCCACCTCGACCTCGACGCGCTGGCCCTCCTGCACCTGACCGACACCGGCGGGCGTGCCGGTGAGGATCACGTCGCCCGGCAGGAGCGTGAACGACTGGGAGACGTAGGAGATCAGCGTGGCGACGTCGAAGATCAGGTCCTTGGTGGAGCCGTCCTGCACCGTCTCGCCGTCCAGGCGGGTCTGCACGCGCAGGTTGCTCGGGTCGAGGTCCGTCTCGATCCACGGGCCGAGCGGCTTGGAGCCGTCGAACCCCTTGGCGCGCGACCACTGCCCGTCGGACTTCTGGAGGTCGCGGGCGGTGACGTCGTTGGCGCAGGTGTAGCCGAACACGGTCGCCAGGGCGAGCTCCGGCTCGACGGCGCGGACCATCTTGCCGATGACCACCGCGAGCTCGCCCTCGTAGTGGATGTTGCTGCTGGTGGCGAGCATCGGCACGGGGTCGCCGGGGCCGGACACCGCGGTGTTGGGCACCATGAACATCAGTGGCTCCGTGGGGAGCTCGTTGCCCATCTCCTTGGCGTGGTCGGCGTAGTTGCGGCCGATCCCGATCACCTTGCTGCGGGGGATGACGGGCGAGAGCAGGCGCACGTCGTCCAGCGGGTAGCGCTGGCCCGTGAAGGCGATCTGCTGGTAGATGGGGTCGCCGCCGATCTGGGCGACGACCAGGTCGTCACCCTCCTGCTCGACGACGCCGTAGGCCGGGTCTTCTCCAAGGGTGAATCTCGCGATACGCACCCGCCAAACCTACCCCCGGCGAAGGCATCGACCGGCCTTCGTCCCCCAGGCTGATACACCTACCGCCGGCAGGTACGCAGGAGGCGGCGCCACCAGACGCCGGCCCGACGCTCCGCCTCGGCCTGCTCCCGCGCCCGCCGCTCGGCCTCGGACCGCAGCCGTGCCTGGGCCTCCACGTAGCGGCGGTGCTCCCGCCATACGGCCACGATCTCCTCGACGTCCAGGACCTTGGCGATGGGCGGCATCTGGTTGCCGATCGCCGGTCGCAGCCGGTCGAGCTTGACCCGCCGGTTGTAGTCCTCCACGATCGCCCGCACCGACTCCTCCCGCGCGACGTCGCGCACGCTCTCGTCCATCGCGTGAGCCTCCTTGCGCAGCGCCATGGTCGGGTTCATGGCACCCGTCATGTCGAGCTGCTCGCGCTCGATCAGTCCGTTGATCCACCAGTCCTCGCGATAGGGGCGGTCGAGGCTGGGCAGGGGCTTGCCCGCGCCGGGGAGGTTGTCGAACTCCCCACGCTCCTGGGCCTCCCGGATGCGCTTCTCGGCGATGGTCTCGACGTGCTGCGGGTCCATCCCCTCATTGTCCCACCGACGCGTCCGGCGCCTAGGATCTGCGGGTGATCGTGCTGACCCGGGCCCAGTGGGAGCCGCTCGCGGCCGCCCACCGGGAGCGGGCCGAGGCGGCCACCGCGGCACACCTCGCCCGCCGCGCCCGGGGCGAGAAGCACCCCGTCGAGGACTTCCTGTTCGAGTACTACGGTTTCCGGCCAGGCCATCTCGCGCGCTGGCACCCGGGTCCCGGTGTGGCGCTGCAGGACTCGCCCGAGCACGCCGGCTGGTCGGGATACCTCACCACCGAGGGACTCACCCGGCTCGACGTGCGCTCGTATGTCGAGAAGCGCGGCGCCACCGTGAGATTCGTCCGCGACCTGCTGGCGCGGACGCACGGGCGTGAGGCGAGGTTCGGCTGCTTCGGCCTGCACGAGTGGGCCATGGTCTATCGCCTGCCGGAGGACGAGGTGCGGCACCGGTCGCTGCCCCTGCGGCTCGGGCGCGACGGCACCGACGCGGTCGTCGAGAGCCACGAGATCCGGTGCTCGCACTTCGACGCCTACCGCTTCTTCACCCCAGAGGCGGTGGGGCGCAACGAGATCCGTCCCACGCGCGAGACGATCCAGGACCACGAGCAGCCCGGCTGCCTGCACGGCGGGGCGATGGACCTCTATCGCTGGGCGTTCAAGCTCGCGCCCGGCATCCCCGGCGGCCCGGTGCTGGACTGCTTCGAGATCGCCCGCGAGGCAAGGCTGCTCGACATGATGAGCTCGCCCTACGACACCGAGCCCCTGGGGCTCCCCAACATCGCGATCGAGACCGCCGAGGGCAAGGCCGAGCACGTGCGGCGGCAGCGCGCCGTCAGCGAGGCCGCAGCGCCCGTCCGCGAGCGGCTCATGGCCGCGTGCGACGCCCTCCTGCCCAGGAGTGATCGGGTGATCGGGTGAGCGAGGCGGTCACGGGATCAGGACGACCTGCTCGGGCCGCAGGGCGCTGAGCGGCTGGTCGAGCGTGGCCAGCAGGCCGCCGTGCCGGGCAGCCAGCCCGGCGAGATAGACGTCGGTCACCTGTCGATGGCCCCGCACCCCAGCCAGATCCACCTCTGCGTAGGAGAGGTCGTCCGGCCACCATGCGCAGGAGGGATGGGCCTGGACGCCGCCCAGGATGGACCTCGCCGTGCCGGCGGTCTCCCCCAGCCGCAGGAGGAAGCGGACCAGTGACCCCTGGACCACCGGGCAGAGCGCGAACGCCTCCACGTCCGAGATCCAGCGAGCCGCTCGGTCGTGGTGCTCGTGCTCGGCGAGGACGAGGGCGATGAGGACGTTCGCGTCCAACAGGTAGGTGCTCACGCCTCGTTCAGCGCCTCGTCCACCTCACGAGACGTGACGGGACGACCGACCGAGAGCACCGGCAGTCCCGTCCGCTCGTCGGTCGCGATGGCGACCGGGCGGTCGAGCTGGGCCAGCCCTCGGGCGGCGAGGTCGGCGATGACGCTCGACAGGGACGCGCCGCGCTGAGCCGCCAGCTCGCGGGCCTGGCGGTGGACCGCAGGAGGCAGGTTGACGGTGGTACGCATGCCTGCATCATAGAGCGCATCACCCCTGATGCACACCGTCAGCGGACGGGGATCCCCGCGCTGTGCAGGCCATAGGTCAGCC
This sequence comes from Arsenicicoccus sp. UBA2120, assembly GCF_002330965.1. Classification (NCBI taxonomy): domain Bacteria; kingdom Bacillati; phylum Actinomycetota; class Actinomycetes; order Micrococcales; family Intrasporangiaceae; genus Arsenicicoccus; species Arsenicicoccus sp. UBA2120. The sequence goes on along the minus strand of NZ_DCYC01000040.1, from coordinate 26,730 downwards.
CGTCGAGCAGGGCCATCCAGGACGCCTCGACGATGTTGGCGGCCACGCCTACGGTCGTCCACGACTGGTTGTCGTCGGCCATCTCGATGAGCACGCGCGTCACGGCGTCGGACCCGTGCGCCGAGTCGAGGATGCGGACCTTGTAGTCCACGAGCTCCACGCCGTCGATCTCGGGATAGACACCCGCGAGGGCGGTGCGCAGGCCCTCGTCGAGGGCGTTGACCGGACCGTTGCCCTCGCCGGTGGCGACGAGGCGGCGCCCGCCGGCACGCAGCTTGACCGTGGCCTCCGACACGGCTCCCCCGTCTCCGCGGGCCTCGGCGATGACCCGCCAGGACTCCACGTCGCAGTAGGAGATCGGCTCGCCGGTGACCTCGCGGCGCAGCAGCAGCTCGAAGGACGCGTCGGCGGCGTCGAAGGTCCAGCCGCGCAGCTCGAGGTCCTTGACCAGGGCCACGATCCGCGACTGCACCTCCCCCTGCCCGGACAGGTCCAGGCCGAGCTCGCGGGCGCGCAGCTCGATGGAGGCGCGACCGGCCATGTCGGACACCAGGGTCCGCATCCGGTTGCCCACCGAGGAGGGGTCGGCGTGCTGGTAGAGGTCGGGGTCGACCTTGAGGGCCGAGGCGTGCAGCCCGGCCTTGTGCGCGAACGCCGAGGACCCGACGTAGGGCTGGCGGCCGTAGGGCGTGATGTTGGTGATCTCGCTGATGGAGTGGGAGATCCGCGAGGCCGCGGCCAGCTGGGCGTCGGCCACCACGGGCCGGTCGAGCTTGAGCTGCAGGTTGCTGATGATGGTCAGCAGGTCGGCGTTGCCGGTGCGCTCGCCGTACCCGTTGACGGTGCCCTGCACCTGCACCACGCCCGCGTCGACCGCGGCGAGGGAGTTGGCCACGGCGCACCCGGTGTCGTTGTGGCAGTGGATGCCGAGGGGGGCGCCGGTGGACCGCGTGACGTCGTCGACGACGTCCGCGATCCGCGCGGGGAGCATGCCGCCGTTGGTGTCGCACAGGGCGACAACCTCGGCCCCCGACTCGACCGCCGCCCGGACGGCCTCGAGTGCGTAGTCACGGTCGAGCTCGTAGCCGTCGAAGAAGTGCTCGGCGTCCAGGAACACCCGCCGGCCCTCCCCCACCAGGAAGGTCACCGTGTCGCGGATCATCGCGAGGTTCTCCGGCAGCGTGGTGCGCAGCGCCTGCTCGACGTGCCGGGTGTGCGCCTTGGCGACCAGGGTGATGGCCGGCGCCCCGGAGTCCAGCAGCGCCCGGACCTGGGGGTCGCTGTGGGCTTGCCCACCCGCCTTGCGCGTCGCGCCGAAGGCCGTGAGCACGGCGTTGGACAGCCGCAGGTCCCGTGCCCCGGCGAAGAACTCGGTGTCGCGGGGGTTGGCGCCCGGCCAGCCGCCCTCGATGAACCCCACCCCCAGCTCGTCCAGGTGACGCGCGATCGCGATCTTGTCCTGGACGGTCAGGTGCAGACCCTCCTGCTGCGCGCCGTCGCGCAGGGTGGTGTCGTAGACCTGCAGTGCGGGCCGGTCTCCCATGGCTCGTCCTCTCGGGCGGGGGCGGTCGTCCGCCCCATGATGACGGCGTATGCCGCTGCGCCGTCTCGTCGTCTCACCGGGTCGCGGCCACGAGGGCCTCGAACAGCGACGGGTCGGTGCCGGCCTCCGGGTGCCACTGCACGGCGAGGCAGAAGTCGGCGTCCGGGTCCTCCATCGCCTCGAGCGTGCCGTCCGCGGTCCAGGCGCTCGCGTCGTAGCCGGGATGGGTCAGCACGGCCTGGTGGTGATAGGTCGGCACGTCCACCTGCTCCCCCACGATCGCCGCCACCCGTGACCCGGACCGCACCGACACCGCGTGGGTCCCGAACACCCCTGGTGCTGGGGAGTGCTCGTCGTGGCCGACCTGGTCGGGCAGGTGCTGCTCCAGCGTCCCGCCGGTCTCGACGGCCATGACCTGCATGCCCCGGCAGATGCCGAGCAGCGGCATCCCCCGACGCCGTGCCTCGGCCACGAGGAGCAGCTCGGTCTCGTCCCGGTCCGGCCTGGCCTGCTGCACCGAGGGGTGCGGTGGAGCGCCATACCGGCTGGACTCGACGTCGACCCCGCCGCTGATGATCAGGGCGTCCACGCGGTCCAGCCAGCCCGAGACCACGGCGGGCGTCACGTCGAGCCGCGGCACGAGCAGGACGGGCAGGGCGCCCGCCCGCTCGACGGCCAGGGTGTAGTCGCGCGGCAGCACCGCCGAGGGCTGGTCGACCCACGGCGTCCGCGACACCTCCTCGACGTAGGTCGTGAGGGCCACGACCGGGGGGTCAGAGCGGCGTGACATAGGCGCCCGAGATGCCGCCGTCGACGAGGAACTGCGCCGCCGTGATGAACGACGACTCGTCGCTGGCCAGGAACACGACGGCGTTCGCGAGCTCCTCCGGCTCGGCGAACCGCCCCATCGGCACGTGGACGAGGCGGCGGGCGGCCCGCTCGGGGTCCGCGGCGAACAGCTCCTGCAGCAGCGGGGTGTTGACCGGGCCGGGGCACAGGGCGTTGACGCGCACCCCCTCGCGGGCGAACTGCACGCCGAGCTCGCGCGACATCGACAGCACCCCGCCCTTGCTGGCGGTGTAGGAGATCTGCGAGGTGGCGGCGCCCATGACGGCCACGAAAGACGCTGTGTTGATGATGGATCCGCGCTTCTGCTCGAGCATGTAGGGCAGGGCCGCCTTGCAGCACAGGTAGACGCTGGTGAGGTTGACCTCCTGCACCTTGCGCCAGGCCTCGAGGTCGGTCGTGAGGATCGAGTCGTCCTCCGGCGGGGAGATCCCGGCGTTGTTGAAGGCCACGTCCACCGAGCCGTAGGTGTCGAACGCGGCCTTGAACAGCGCGTCCACCTGCGCGGCGTCGGTCACGTCGCACTCGACGAAGAGCCCCTCGACCTCCTCGGCCACGCGCGGGCCGTTGGTCCGGTCGAGGTCGCCGATCACGACCCGGGCCCCCTCCTCGGCGAACCGTCGCACGGTCGCCAGGCCGATGCCGCTGCAGCCACCGGTGACCACGGCGACCTTTCCTTCGAGTCGAGCACCCATGGTGGGCAGTTCCTTTCGTCGTTCCGCAGGATGGCGGGTGGGAGCGAGCAGAGCAGAGCAGGCCGTATGCCGTGGCGGGCCGGCCTCACGCGTCGGCGATGAAGACGTTCTTGACGTCGGTGAACGAGTCCAGCGCGTCCGGGCCGAGCTCGCGGCCGAGACCGGAGCGCTTGAAGCCGCCGAACGGCGTCGAGTAGCGCACGCTGGCATGGGAGTTGACCGACAGGTTGCCGGCCTGGACGGCGCGGGACACGCGCAGCGCCCGGCCCACGTCCCTGGTCCAGATCGAGCCGGACAGGCCGTAGTGCGTGTCGTTGGCCATCCGGATCGCGTCGGCCTCGTCGTCGAAGGGCAGCACCGCCACGACGGGTCCGAAGATCTCGTCCTGCCAGACGGCGTCCTCGGTCGACCGGGGCAGCACCACGGTGGGGGCGTACCAGTGGCCACCGCCGTCGGGCCTCGATCCGCGGAACGCCACGTCGACGTCCGCGCCCTCGACGTAGGCCGCGACGCGGTCGCGGTGCTCGGCGCTGACGAGCGGTCCCATCTGGGTGGCCTCGTCGCCCGGGTCGGCCACGACGACGTCCTTGACCGCCGGCTCGAAGCGCTCCATGAACGCGTCGAGGACGCTGCGCTGCACCAGGATCCGGCTGCGGGCGCAGCAGTCCTGCCCGGCGTTGTCGAAGACGCCCATGGGGGCGCTGGCGGCGGCCTGGTCCAGGTCGGCGTCGGCGAAGACGACGTTGGCGGACTTGCCCCCGAGCTCGAGCGTGATGCGCTTGATCCGGTCGGCGGCGCCGCGCATGATCCGCTGCCCCACGGCGGTGGACCCGGTGAAGCACACCTTGGCGACGTCGTCGTGGGTGACGAACCGCTCCCCCACCACCGAGCCCTTGCCGGGCAGGATCGTGAGCACGTGCTCGGGCAGCCCTGCCTCCAGGGCGAGCTCGCCGATCCGGACGGCCGTGAGCGGCGTCAGCTCGGCGGGCTTGAGGACGACGGCGTTGCCGGCGGCGAGGGCCGGCGCGAACCCCCAGCCCGCGATGGGCATCGGGAAGTTCCACGGCACGATGACCCCGACCACGCCCAGCGGCTCCTTGAAGGTCACGTCCAGACCTCCGGCCACGGGAATCTGCCTGCCGCACAGGCGCTCCGGAGCGGCGGAGTAGTAGTGCAGGACGTCGCGGACGTTGCCGGCCTCCCACCGCGCGTTGCCGATCGTGTGCCCGGCGTTTGCGACCTCGAGCCGCGCGAGCTCCTCGACGTGCTCGTCCACCACGTCGGCGAACCTCCGCAGCAGCCGTCCGCGGTCGGCGGGAGCCAGTGCGGCCCAACGACGTTGGGCGACGACGGCCCGCGCGACGGCCTGGTCGGTCGCCTCCTCGTCGACCAGCTCGACGGTGCGCAGGGGCTCGCCGGTGGCGGGGTTGGTGATCTCGTGGGTCGTCACGTCACAGCCTCTCGAATCCGCGGATGCGTTCCCAGTCCGTCACGGCCGCGCCGAAGGCGGCCAGCTCGACGTCGGCGGCGTGGACGTAGTGGTCGACCACGTCGTCCCCGAGCAGCCGGCGGGCGTGCGGCGACGCGTCGAACCGGTCCCTGGCCTGCTGCAGCGTCGAGGGCACGTGCTCCGCGTCGGAGGTGTAGGCGTTGCCCTCGAGCGCCGGTGGCAGCTCGAGCTGCTCGCGGATGCCGTGCAACCCACCGGCCAGCATGGCGGCCGTGGCGAGGTAGGGGTTGACGTCACCGCCCGGCACGCGGTTCTCGACGCGGATGCCCGCGCCGTGACCCACCACACGCAGGGCGCAGGTGCGGTTGTCGGTGCCCCAGGCGATCGCGGTCGGCGCGAAGGACCCCTCGGCGAACCGCTTGTAGGAGTTGATGTTCGGTGCGTAGAGCACCGTCAGGTCGGCCATCGTGGCGAGGACTCCGGCCATGAAGTGCTCGAACACCTCGCTGCGCCCGCCGTCGCGTGACTCGTCGGCGAAGACGTTGCGTCCGTCCTCGTCCTGCAGGGACATGTGGATGTGGCAGGAGCTGCCCTCGCGCTCGTCATACTTGGCCATGAAGGTGAGCGACTGGCCGTGCCGGCCGGCGATCTCCTTGGCCGCGGTCTTGTAGACGGTGTGCGTGTCGCAGGTCCGGTGGACCTCCTCGTAGCGGAACACGATCTCGTGCTGCCCGAGGTTGCACTCCCCCTTGGCGCTCTCGACGATCGCCCCGCTGGCGTACATCGCGTTGCGGATGTCCCGCAGCAGCGGCTCGACCTTGGCTCCCCCGAGGATGGAGTAGTCCACGTTGTAGCGGTTGGCCGGCGTCAGCCCCTGGTAGCGCGCGTCCCAGGCCTGCTCGTAGGTGTCCTCGAAGACGATGAACTCCAGCTCGGTCCCAGCGAAGGACCGGTAGCCCAGCTCGGCGGCAGCGTCCTGCTGCCCGCGCAGCACCGTGCGGGGTGCCTGACGGACCAGCCCGGTGCCGTCAAGCCAGGACAGGTCGCACAGGATCGTCGCCGACCCCGGGCAGCCCGGTGTGCGTCGCAGGCTGGCGAGGTCGAGGTCGAACCTCATGTCCCCGTAGCCCTTCTCCCACGAGCTGATGGCATAGCCGTCGACGGTGTTCATCTCGACGTCCAGGGCGAGCAGGTAGTTGCACCCCTCGGTCCCGTCCTCGAGGACGTGGTCGAGGAAGAACTGCGGGTGCAGGCGCTTGCCCAGCAGCCTGCCCTGCATGTCGGGGAAGGCGACGACGATGGTGTCGATCGAGCCGTCCTCGCACTCCTGCCGCAGCTGCTCCAGGGTCAGGGTCGGTGCTCTCACGGGGTACCTCCGGGGTGCGTGGTCGGGTGGGCGAGCAGGCCGCGCAGGAGCGCCGCCGTCTTGTCGCAGTGCTCCTCGGCGAGCTCTCGGGCGTCCTCGGGCTCGCCGGACAGGATCGCGTCCACGACGGCCTCGTGGTCGGCGTTGGAGTGCTCGATGTTGCGTGGCAGGACCGGTATGGCGGCCAGGAGCTGGTGCAGCGCGGACTGCGACCGGCTGACCGCCTCCACGAGCGACGGGCTGCCCGAGAGGCCGGCGATCGCGAGGTGCAGCCGCGAGTCGGCCTGCCGGTGCTCGGCGGCGTCCCGGCGGCTGGCGTCGGACACGTCGCGCAGGCACTCCTTGAGCCAGCCGCGGTCGGTGGCGGGCAGGGCGCGGGACGCCGCGAGGTAGGCCGTGCCGGGCTCGACCACGCGGCGGAACCCGAGGACGTCCTCGAGCTCGGCCTCGGTCGTCGCGGCGGCGTCGCCCGTCTCCGCCTCGCGGGCGGCCCAGTCGTAGGTCACGAAGCTCCCGCCGGCGCGGCCGCGCCTCGTCTCGACCATCCCGAGGTCCCGCAGCGTGGCGATGGCCTCCCGCAGCGTCACCCGGGACACGCCGAGCCGGGTGGCGAGCTCCCGCTCGGGCGGCAGCTGGGAGCCGGTCGTCAGGACACCGAGGCGGACGGCGGTGGCGAGCTGCTCGAGGGTGGCCTCGTAGGCCTGGCCCTCGCGGACCGGACGCAGGACGACCTCGGGGACGAGGTCCTGGGCCGACATGCGCGCGGGCCGGGTCGCGGTCTGGGCCGGGTCGCGGACCTGGTCGGGCGTCGGGCTCATCGGAACAGGTCCGCGGGCTCGACGGTGTCGTGGTGGCCGGGGTCCTCGACCATGAAGTGCTTGCGCCCGCCGAAGATCCAGCTCGCCCCGGCGAAGACGAGGACGACCGCGACGGCGACCGGCGCGTAGTTGAAGGTCTCGATCGTGACGGGCGCAGCCGGCGGCAGCATGAAGAGGACGACGATGAACCCCACCCACGCCACGGCGATCCAGCCGATGGGGGCGCTCCAGCGGCCGAGGTTCCACCGGCCGGGGACGAAGTCCGGGTTGATGCGGCGCAGCAGGACGGGCGTGACGTAGGCGATGTAGAGGCCGATCACGGCGATGGACGTGACCGCGAGGTAGGCCGTCTGCGACACGAGCGAGGGGCTGGCGAGGACGATCGCGAGCACGGTCACCAGCCAGATCGAGTTGGTCGGCGTGCCGGTCCGCGGGTTGACCTTGGACCACCAGCGAGAGCCGGGCAGGGCGTTGTCGCGGCTGAAGGCGAAGGACATGCGCGAGGAGGAGGTCACGCACGCCATACCGCAGAAGAACTGCGCGACGGCGCAGATCAGCACGAGGGTCAGGCCGAGGCCCTGGCCGGTCGCATCGATGAAGATCTGGGCGGGTGGCAGGCCGATGTCGCTGGCCAGGGCCCCGTCGTAGTCCTGGATCGCCGAGGTCACCGCCAGCAGCAGGATCCAGCCCGCCACGAGCGACACGAGCACGGAGTTGACGATCCCCTTGGGCGCGTTGACCGACGCGTTGCGGGTCTCCTCCGCCACGTGCGCCGACGCGTCGAACCCGGTGAAGGTGTATTGGGCCATCAGCAGACCGATGAGGAAGACGTAGATGGAGCTCGTCCACCCGGTGTTGTTGACGAAGTGCGTCAGCGTCCAGCCGGGCGACTGGTGCCGGTCGGGGACGAGCGCGAGCACCACGACGATGACGGCCGCGCCCGCGAGGTGCCACCACGCCGAGACGGCGGACAGCAGCCGGACCAGGTTGACCCCGAAGGCGTTGAGCAGACCGTGCATCAGCAGGATGACGCAGAAGCACGCGAAGGTGGTCTGCGGGGTGACGTCGACGCCGATCGTCAGGTCCAGGAAGGCCATCCAGGTGGTCGCGGCGCCGAAGTCGACGGCGGCGGTCACGGCGACCTCGCCGAGGAAGTTGAACCAGCCCACGACCCAGGCCCACTCGCGCTTGTGCGAGCGCGCGAGCCGACCGGCCCAGAAGTAGAGGCCGCCAGCCGTCGGGTAGACCGAGCAGACCTCGGCCATGGCCAACGCGACGCACAGGACGAAGACGCCGACCAGCGGCCATCCCAGCGAGATCGCCGCGGGGCCACCGGCATTCATCGCGATGCCGTAGGACGTGATGCAGCCCGACAGGATCGAGATGATCGAGAAGGACACGGCGAAGTTGCTGAACCCGGACATGGTGCGGTTGAGCTCTTGCTTGTAGCCGAGCTCGGCGAGCTGCGCGGCGTCCTCGTGGCTGTAGTCCTGCTCGTCGGCGCGGGACAGGAACCGGCGTGGGCCCATGGGGCACCTCCTGGGTGCGGCCTCGCGCGCGGGCTGCACGAGGACGATCCAGCCAGTGAACCGTACGGGTGAAACCTTCGTCAATGGTCTGGTGTTAAACCTTTGTTACCAGACCGGCCACGCTGTCCCCGCCCCTGTCCTTGGCTCCGTCCTCGACCCTCTCCCCACCACGATCGTGAGGGGCTGCTCCACGAAAGGTGGACAGAACCCTCACGATCTGGGGATGTGGGCGGGTTGGTGGGTGGGACGTGGCGAGGTCAGACGAGCCGGGTCATCCAGCCGTGGGTGTCCTCGGCCCGGCCGTACTGGATGTCGAGGAGCTGGTTGCGGATCGACAGGGCGATCTTGTCGTCGGTGGCCTCGGTGCGGTGGTTGACCGAGCCGCCCTCCCAGCGCAGCTCGCCGACGGGGGTGATGACGGCGGCCGTGCCACAGGCGAAGACCTCGGCCAGCTCGCCGGACGCGGCGGCGTCCTTCCACTCCTGGATCGGGATGCGGCGCTCCTCGGGCGTGAGGCCCAGCTCGCCGGCGATCTGCAGGATGGAGCTGCGGGTGACGCCCTCGAGGATCGAGCCGGTGAGCTCGGGGGTCACGAGGCGCCCGTCCTTGTAGACGAGGAAGAGGTTCATGCCGCCCAGCTCCTCGATGTGCTCGTGCGTCGCCGAGTCGAGGAACACCGCCTGGTCGCACCCGTTCTCGATGCCCTCGAGCTGGCCGGCGAGGCTGGAGGCGTAGTTGCCGCCGCACTTGGCGGCGCCGGTGCCGCCGGCGCCCGCGCGGGCGTAGTCGGTGGAGATCCACAGCGTGACGGGCTCCAGCCCGCCGGAGAAGTACGCGCCGGCCGGGGAGGCGATCACGGCATACGTGACCTCCTTGGCCGGCCGCACGCCGAGGAAGGCCTCGGAGGCGAACATGAACGGCCGCAGGTAGAGCGAGGTCTCGCCGGCGCCGGCCGCGGGGACCCAGGCGTCGTCGGCGGCCACGAGGGCCTTGATCGACTCGAGGAAGTCCTCGGTGGCCAGCTCGGGCAGGGCGAGCCGACGCGCGCTGCGCTGCATCCGGGCGGCGTTGGCCTCCGGGCGGAAGCACCAGACCGATCCGTCGGCGTGACGGAAGGCCTTGAGCCCCTCGAACACCTCCTGCGCGTAGTGCAGGACGGCGGCGGCGGGGTCCAGCTGGAAGGGGCCGTAGGGGCGGATCGCGTCGCCGTGCCACCCGGCGTCGGCGGTCCACGTGGCGACGGCCATGTGGTCGGTGAAGGTCTTGCCGAAGCCGGGGTTGGCGAGGATCTGCTCGCGCTCGGCGTCGGGCACCGGGGTGGTGGTGCGCTCCAGCGGGAAGGACAGGGACGGCGTCGTCATGGGGTGCTCCTTGTCGCACGGGGTTTCGCCTCGAAGGCTACCGCGCCCTCCGGGGCCGGGATCGACCGCGGTTCGACACATCGGCCTGGCGTGCCAACCTGGGCGGACGTGACGACCTGAGGTAGGTCAGAGGCGGGCGGCGATGGCCTCGCCGACCTCCTGGGTGGACCGAGGGGTGGAGCGCTGGGCGGAGCCACGTTCCGTGAGGTCCGCCAGCACCGCGGCCTCGACGCGCTCGGCGGCCGGGACCAGGCCCACGTGCCGCAGCAGCAGCGCGACCGAGAGGATCGCGGCGGTGGGGTCGGCCTTGCCCTGGCCGGCGATGTCGGGCGCCGAGCCGTGCACGGGCTCGAACATCGAGGGGTTGGTGCGGGAGGGGTCGATGTTGCCGCTGGCCGCGAGCCCGATCCCGCCGGACACCGCCGCCGCGAGGTCGGTCAGGATGTCGCCGAAGAGGTTGTCCGTCACGATGACGTCGAAACGCGCGGGGTCGGTGGTCAGGAAGATCGTGGCCGCGTCGACGTGCAGGTAGTCCACCGACACCTCGGGGAACTCCGGCGCCACCGCCTCGACGGTCCGGCGCCAGAGGTGACCGGCGTGGACGAGCACGTTGTGCTTGTGGACGAGCGTGAGCTTCTTGCGGGGGCGGGCCTGCGCCCGGGCGAAGGCGTCGCGCACGACCCGCTCCACGCCGAAGGCCGTGTTGACGCTGACCTCGGTGGCGATCTCGTGCGGCGTGCCGATGCGCAGGGCGCCGCCGTTGCCGACGTACGGCCCCTCGGTCCCCTCGCGCACCACGACGAAGTCGAAACCGTCAGGAGCGACGCGGGCCAGGTCGAGCGGGCTCTGCGCCCCGGGATAGAGCGTCGAGGGTCGCAGGTTGACGCAGTGGTCCAGGGCGAAGCGCAGCGGCAGCAGCACGCCTCGCTCGAGCACGCCGGACGGCACGCTGGGGTCACCGATGGCGCCGAGCAGGATCGCATCGTGGCCGCGCAGCGCGTCCAGGTCGGCGTCGGTGAGCGTCTCGCCGGTCGCGTGCCAGCGCTTCGCCCCCAGGTCGTAGTCGGTCGGGCGCACCTCGACCCCGTCGGCCTCGGTCACGGCCCGCAGCACGCGCAGGCCCTCGGCGACGACCTCGGGGCCGATGCCGTCACCCCCGACGACGGCGAGGTCGAGGCTGGTTGGCGCGGTCGCGGGCTGGCTCGTCATACGCCCGAGGCTAGGGATCCATCTCAACCCGCAAAACGTCGTCTCACGATCTGACGACCGGCGACGGGCGCGGCCACCGTGGCGGTCCTCAGCGCGCGACCTCGCGGTGGGTCGGGTCGACCCGGCGGGTCCACCCGCGCGCGTCCAGGTGCTCCAGCAGAGGTATGACGACCCGCCGCGTCGTGCCGAGGGCCTGTCGCGCGGCGCTGGTGGTGAACGGCTGCTCCAGGGCCGACAGCTCGCGCATCGCGAGGGCGGGACCGCGGGGCAGCAGGACGATGTCGTCGACCAGCCGCACGAGGCGACCCGCGGCCTCCGCGGCGGCCAGCTCGCGAGCGCCGAGACCCCACAGGTCGAGCTGGCCGCGCTCCGGGGCGGCGAAGGGGTTGGCGGCGAGCTGCTGCTCGAGCGCCTGCAGCCCCGCCTCGGCGGCCCCCAGGCTGGGGCGCACCCCGGGCCGGGAGACCTTGCCCTGCCCGACCTCCAGGCCGGCGTCGCGGGCGACGGGGGTCACCGTGGCCACGTCGGGCATCCCGGCGATGCGGCGCGCCTCCTCGAGGCGGAGCCAGGGATCCATGGGGACGTCCTGGATGCGCAGGTCCACGGCCATGAGCAGCTCGGACCGCCACTGCTGCCAGGCGGACTCGGCGACGAGCCACTCCCCGACGTGGCGCACGCCCGGGACGTCCGCGAGCAGGTCCTGGGGCCGGACGCCGAGGACGGCGAGGTCGCGCGGGCGCATGGCCCCGCGACGCTCCACCTCCCGGGCGACATCGACCCTCGTCGACCTCTGGGAGCTCTGTGATCCCGGGGAGCTCTGTGATCCCGGGGAGCACTGTGAGCCCAGCGAGCCCTGGCCGCCCGACGACCCCGCACAGGCCGACGCCGTCGCGGGGTCCAGCACGTCGGAGGACGCCACCTCGGCGAGCGCACCCGCGCGCCGGGCCGCGGCGCCCCGGCGCTGCAGCTCGGGCGGGTCGACGTCGAGGACGGTCGCGCCGGCCAGCACGGCCCGTCGCCCCGGGTCCCGCAGGATGAACCGGTCGCCCGCCTGCAGCGGGAGCGGCTCGGGGGTCCGCAGCCGGACGAACTGCTCGCCGAGGGGCCGGACCCGCGCGGTCCAGGAGCCCGAGCCGATGTGGACGGTCAGCTCGCCGGGCAGGTCGGCGGCCACGCAGCCGTGCAGGGCCGCATCGACCTCGCGGGTCCAGTGCCAGGCGTGCGGCGTCACGAGCACGTCGCCGCGGCCCACCTCGTCGGCCGGGGTGGAGCGCAGGTTGACCGCGACCCGCGCGCGCGCCGGGACGGCGTCGTAGTCCTGCCCGAGCGACTGCAGACCGCGCACCCGCACGGGGCGACGGCCGAGCTCGAGGGCGTCACCGACGCACAACGACCCCTCGCCCAGCGTGCCGGTGACCACCGTCCCCGCGCCGGGGATCGTGAACGACCGATCGATCCACAGCCGCACCCGGGCGCCGTGGTCCGGCTCGGGCAACCGCGCCACGAGCCGCCGCAGGGCGGAACGGAGCTCGTCGATGCCCTCGCCGGTCTCGGCGGACACCGCCAGCGCCTCGCACTCCCCCAGGCTGGACCGGGCCACGCGCTCGCGGGCCTGCGCGAGGGCCGGGGCGGGGTCGGCGAGATCGCTGCGGGTCACCACGAGGACCCCGTGGCGCAGCCCGAGCGCGTCGACGGCCTCGAGGTGCTCCTCGCTCTGCTCGCGCCAGCCCTCGTCGGCCGCGACCACGACGAGCACGGCGGGAGCCGGTCCGAGGCCGGCGAGCATGTTGCCGATGAAGCGCTCGTGCCCGGGCACGTCGACGAACGCGACGCGCTCCCCCGAGTCGAGTGCCGTCCAGGCGAATCCGAGGTCGATCGTCATGCCCCGGCGTCGCTCCTCGGCCCAGCGGTCGGGCTCCATGCCCGTGAGGCGCCGCACGAGCCGGGACTTGCCGTGGTCGACGTGGCCGGCGGTGGCGACGACGTGCATCATGCGCCGCTCGCCCCCTCGGGCTCGGCCAGCTGCCCCCGCACCGCGAGCACCGCCTCCACCACGTCGTCGAGCCGGGCCGGAGGCAGGCAGCGCACGTCGAGCAGCGTGCGTCCACCCTCGACCCGCGCGACCACGGCGGGCGACCCCAGGCGCAGGCGCTCGGCATACGGCTCGGGCAGGGCGATCGCCCATCCGGGCAGGTCCAGCCCGGGTGCCGATCCCCCGCCGACCCGCCCCACGGAGGGGACGACCGCAGCTCCCAGGCGACGGCCGAGCCCCTCCGCTCGATCGCGGAGCAGGTCTGACGACGCGTGGACGGCCTCGTGGGTGGGGTTCGTCGCCGAGCCGAGGGTGGCGGCCAGCGCGGCCAGGGTGAGCTTGTCAGCCCGCAACGCTCGCTGCAGCGGGTGGCGACGCACGCGTTCGACGACGTCGGCCGCCCCGAGGACGATCCCGGCCTGGGGGCCGCCGAGGAGCTTGTCGCCGCTGCAGGTCACCAGGGTGGCGCCGGCAGCGAGGGTCGTGGCGGCGTCGGGCTCGCCGGGCAGCACGGGGTCGGGCCGCAGGAGGCCGCTGCCGATGTCCACCACGAGCGGCAGCTCCCGCTCGCGGGACAGCCCGGCGAGCTCGGCCACCGTCGCCTCGCTGGTGAAGCCCTCGACCCGGAAGTTGCTGGGGTGCACCTTGAGGATCGCTGCCGTCCGCTCCGTCACCGCGTCGGTGTAGTCCGCGAGCCGCGTGCGGTTGGTGGTCCCCACCTCCCGCAGGCGCACGCCGGTCGACTCGATGAGGTCGGGCAGCCGGAAGCCGTCGCCGATCTCGACCATCTCGCCCCGGCTGACGAGCACCTCGCGGCCCTGGGCGAGGGAGGTGAGCACGAGGCTCAGGGCGGCGGCGCCGTTGTTGACCACCAGGGCACCACCTGCGGCGGGCACCGCTCGGGCGAGGGCGTCGAGGGTGCGCCGGCCACGTCGTGCCCGCACCCCGGTCGCGAGGTCGAGCTCGACGTCCGTGCACCCGGCCGAGGCGACGAGCGCCTCCACCGCCGCGGGGGCCAGCTGGGCCCGGCCGAGGTTGGTGTGCAGGACGACCCCGGTCGCGTTGAGGACCTCGGTATGCCGGGAGCGCCGCCGCAGCTCGTCGGCGACCGACGTCACGAGGAGCTCCGGCGGGAGGTCACCGCGTCGCACCTGCTCCTGACCCTCGCGGACCGCCTCGCGGACGCGGTCCCGCCCGACGGTGAACTGCAGGTCGGCGAGGAGCGGATCGGCCAGCACCGCATCGGTCCTCGGAACCCGTCGGCGCGGGTCGGTGGTCGGCATGGCTCGACCCTATGCCGCCCGCGCCCCGGGTGGAATGCCGCTCGCGCCCCCCGGCGGAGGTGCTGGTGGCGACCAGCACGGTCCGGGCGCCTCGGTGCCGGAAGGCCGGCGACGGCCCGCCCGAACGGGTGATGGTCCGCCATATGGTGACGCGCAACTACTCTCCGCAATCAGAATCAACCGGGTCAGCAGGTCCGACAGCCCGGAGGGACGGATGGTCACGCGCACGTCACCCCCGTCCCAGCGCGGCGCCGCGCCCCGCCCGATCACCGCCGCGCTCCGCCCCCTCTCCTCGCGCGCTGATGCACGGCTCGTCGCCCCCGTCGTGGCACTGCTGCTCTGCGCCGCGACGGTCGCCGGCTGCTCCTCGCCCGCTGGTCCGGCCACCTCGACCGGCGACACGGCCGCCTCCGCCTCCGTCGTACCTGCCCAGGCGGCCCGCGCCTCCGCCGGCCGCCAGCCCACCAGGGTGTCCCCGAGCGCCACGATCACGGCCCCCGCCGCCCCTCGTCCGCCGACCCTCCCGCGGCCGACGCCCCTGCACTCACCGCCCCGGCCGCCCGCGCCGCTGCCGGCCATCCCGGCCCGTGCATCCGTGGCGGGATGGTCCTGCGACCAGGTCGTCCGCGCCGTCAACGGCACGGCCGCCCGGTGCGCCGACGCCGGCGACCCGTCGCTGCGGGCCCAGAGCGTGGGCGACGGCGAGTCGACCGTCGGCCTGACGGACGAGCAGCAGGTCGTCCACGTGCAGCGGGGCCTGAGCAGCACCGACACCTACCTCGTCGCGATGCACGAGCGCGGCCACCAGGAGCTCCGTCAGCGGTGCGACACCTGGGCCTGCGGCGACGCGCTGGCCCGGGCGACCGGGGGCAGCCGAGGCGCGTGGAGCTCCGGGCCCTACTTCGCCCGCGTCGTCGAGGCCGGAGCCTCCGCCTGGGCTCGCTGCCACGGCGGCGACAACCCGCGCTACGGCTACCGGCTCAGCTGCGAGGATCTCGAGGCCGCCTTCGCGGCCGAGGCGCGAGCCCGGGAGGGCCACCGTCGCGAGCAGGCCGAGTACGACGCCGCCTGGGCCCGCTACCGCGAGGCGTACGAGCAGTACCGACGTGACTACGACACCTACGCGGCACAGCTGTGACCTGAACGCACGTAGACCATTGCATGACATTCCGTCACCAATACTCACTCTTAGTGATTTTTGGGGCATAGTGGCGGCGTGATCAGACGCCCCCGCCCCCGTGCCCTCCTCACCGCCCTCGCCGCCCTGGTGACCGCCGCCGCGGTCGGGCCCGCCTCCCCCGCCGTCACCACCGCCGCCGCCGCGCCCCGCCCGATCTACGCCCCCGGCACGTCCGTGAGCCAGCTCCAGTCCACGCAGGTGATGGTCGCCGACCGCACCAGCGGCACCAAGGGCACCTGGGCCCGCTACTCCTGGAACGGCTCTCGCTGGGTCCGCGTCAACGCCAACGCTGCGGCGGTCTTCGGCCGCGGCGGTGTCGTCCCCAGCGCGCAGCGCCGCCAGGGCACCAGCACGACCCCCGCCGGCACCTTCTCGCTGGTGCATGCGTTCGGCGTCGGCAACCCCGGCACCCGGATGCCCTATCGCCGGGTCACGCGCTGCAGCTGGTGGATCCAGCACCCCGGCGAGCGCGACTACAACCGCTGGCGCGAGTCCTGCTCGGTGCCCGCCTCCGTGGCGCGCTCCTCCGAGCGGCTGCAGTCCTACGTCGACAGCGGGCTCTACCGCCAGGCCGTCGTGATCCGCTACAACTACACGACGCCCAACCGGTCCGGGGCCCACTCCGGGGCCGGGATCTTCCTGCACTACGCGCGGTCCTACACCGGCGGCTGCGTCGGCATCGACAGCATGACCGAGCTCACCGCCACCGTGCGGTGGCTGGACCCGGCCCGCAAGCCGGTCATCGTCGTCAAGGCCTGACGGGCCTGACCCGAGAGCAGTCTGGCGGAGGCGGACGGGAATCGAACCCGCCTGCGACGGATACCGCCGCACACCGGTTTTGAAGACCGGGAGGGCCACCAGGCACCTGTACGCCTCCGCCGCAGATCGTACCCGTCATCGGGATGCCCCAGACGCACGCCCAGAGGTAGCGTCGTGACATGGCACCGAGCAAGGACGACCGCAAGGACGACCCCGGACCCAGCGTCAAGGACAAGGAGCTCTACGAGGCGCTCCGAGACGAGGGCAACAGCAAGGAGAAGTCGGCGCGCATCGCCAACGCCGCTGCGGCGCAAGGCCGCTCCACGGTCGGCGAGCGTGGCGGCGAGCACGGCAGCTATGACGACTGGACCAAGGACGAGCTGCTGGACCGGGCCAGGGAGATCGGCATCGAGGGTCGGTCCTCGATGAGCAAGGACGAGCTGATCGAGGCGCTTCGCGACCACTGAGCCGGGGTCGTGGCCGCTCGACCTAAGGTGGCCGTATGACGACCCCCTCCTCCATCCGGCTGACGCAGACCGCCCACGGGGGCGGCTGCGCCTGCAAGATCCCGCCCGGCGAGCTCGAGGAGATCGTCAGCGGTCTCGTGGGCGTGGACAGTCCCGACCTGCTGGTCGGCCTCGACGACGGTGACGACGCGGCGGTCGTCCGCATCGGCCCCGACCAGGCCGTCGTCGTGACCACGGACTTCTTCACACCCGTCGTCGACGACGCCTACGACTGGGGACGGATCGCCGCGGCCAACGCGCTGTCGGACGTCTACGCCATGGGCGGGCGCCCGATCGTGGCCGTCAACCTCGTCGGCTGGCCGCGCGAGGTGCTGCCCGCCGAGCTGCTGCGCGAGGTCCTGCGCGGCGGTCTCGACATCGCGCGCGAGGCGGCCTGCCCCGTCGGTGGTGGGCACTCGATCGACGACCCGGAGCCCAAGTACGGCCTCGCCGTCACCGGCCTGGTCGACCCCGATCGGCTGCTGCGCAACGACCGGGCCCGCGCCGGGCTGCCGATCAGCCTGACCAAGCCCCTCGGTGTCGGCGTCCTCAACAACCGCCACAAGTCCACCGGCGAGGTCTTTCCCCAGGCCATCGCGTCCATGACCGCCCTCAACGCCGACGCGGGACGGGCCGCCGTCGAGAGCGGCGCCGAGGCTGCCACGGACGTCACGGGATTCGGGCTGCTCGGTCACCTGCACAAGATGATGCGCGCCTCGGGGGTGTCGGCCGTGCTGGACGCCGCGGCCGTCCCCTACCTCGAGGGCGCGCGCGAGGCGCTGCGCGACGGCTACGTCAGTGGAGGGACGCGCCGCAACCTCGACTGGGTGCGACCGCACCTGGAGGCGTCCGTCGACGAGGACGAGCTGCTGCTGCTCGCCGACGCCCAGACCAGCGGCGGCCTGCTGGTCGTGGGCGAGGTGCCGGGCGCCCCGGTGATCGGCGAGGTCGTGGCGGGCGGCGAGCACACCATCAGCGTGCGATGACCGAGCCGCTCGGCGTCGACGCCCGGCTCGCGCGCGCCCGGGAGGGGTGGACGCGGCTGACGCCGCAGGAGGCGTATGCCGCCCAGCGGGCCGGCGCGATCCTCGTGGACACCCGCACCGCCGAGCAGCGGGCCGAGACCATCGAGATCCCCGGCGCGCTCGTGATCGACCGGACCGTGCTGGAGTGGCGCCTCGACCCGACGTTCGCGTGGCGGATCCCCGAGGCGACCGGCTGGGACCTCACCTACGTGCTCCTGTGCCGCCAGGGCTACAGCTCGAGCCTCGCCGCCCGGTCGCTGCGAGACCTGGGGCTGCGCAACGCGACCGACGTCGTGGGCGGCGTCGAGGCCTGGGTCGCCGCAGGGCTGCCCACCACGACCGAGCCGGGCGACGTGCGCCGCTGACGGACCGGGAACCGGGATGGGTCAGGCATGCCCTGTCGTCGGGCCATGTGGTGACCGAGCGGCCTCCGGCCGCGGGGCCTACCGGCGGCGGGGCGCCTTGGTGATCAACGGGATCGCCGCGCCCACGAGCGCGATGACGCCGAGCGTGGTGAAGGCCAACGTGTAGTTCTTGTCGTCGCCGATGAGCGCCGTCGCGAGCAGCGGACCGGCCACGCCGCCGATGCTCCAGCCGAGGAGCATGAGGCCGTAGATGCCACCGGCGTTCTTGACACCGAAGAAGCGCCCGGCCGTCGACGGCATCGTGCCGAAGCCACCGCCGTAGCAGGTGTAGATGATCGCCGCGAGCACGGCGAACATCGCTGCGTTGCCGACGTGCGGCAGCGCGATCAGCGCCAGGCCCTGCAGGCCGAGGATGCCGACGAAGGCCGTCATCTTGCCGATCTTGTCGGACAGCGACGCCCACAGGATGCGGCCGGCCCCGTTGAACAGCCCCATGATGCCGACGAGGGCGCCCGCACCTGCCGCGGAGCAGCCCGCGATGTCGGTGGCGCTGCCCGCGGCGACCGAGATCAAGGAGATGCCCGCGGTGACGCTGATGGTGAGGATCAGGGTGAGGAGGTACCACTGCGGCGTGCGCAGCGCCTCCTGCTGGGTGAAGTCGGCACCCGGGCTCGCCTGGACGGTGGCCGGGCCGGTCGAGCCCTTGGCGGGAGCCCCGCCGACCGAGTAGCCCTGCGGCGGGTTGCGGAACACCGAGGCGCCGAGGACGCCGGCGATCAGGTAGGCGATACCGAGCCACAGGAAGGGTGACGTCGGGTGCGCCGGGTCCTTGGCGATGAGGGAGGTCGCGAGCGGTGCGGTGATGACCGCGCCGAAGCCGAAGCCGCCGACCGCGAGGCCCGTGATCAGCCCGGCCTTGTCGGGAAACCACTTCTGCAGCATGGCGATCGGGACGATGTAGGCCATGCCCAGGCCGAAACCGGACAGGACGCCGTAGCCGAGGACGAGCAGCCACAGCTGACCCTCGCCGCGGGCGAACGAGCTGAGGATGATGCCGATCGAGTAGATAACGACGCCGGTCAGGGCCACGGTGCGCGGGCCCTTGCGGTCCTGGATGCGCCCACCGATGAAGGAGCCGACGAAGATCATGCCGATCGCGACCTCGAACGGGATCGCGGCCTGGGTCTTGGTCAGCTGCAGGAGCGACGAGTCCGACTGCAGGGCCTTGCCGAAGACGCTCCACGCGTAGACGGCACCGATGGCCATCTGCACGAGGACGCCGCCGAGCAGCAGGAGCCAGCGGTTGGGAGTGGCGGTGGGTGCGGAGGCCGCCTGCCGGGTGGTCGAGCTCATCGTGGGTTCCTGTCGGTCGAGCGGTGTCGTATGCCGTGCAGAGGGGTCACCCCAGGGTGCGCTCGCCGCGGTCGAGGCGGGCGCGCTGCGGGACGACGGTGTACTTGGGGTCCTTGGCCGAGGCGATCCCGGCGCGGAAGATGGCGAACCTGGTGCAGATCGACCCCGCCACCAGGGCGGCCCCGGCGACGACCGCGGCGGGCTTGCTGCGCCGCCCGGCGACGAGGGACACGGCGGCACCACCGAGGGTCAGCGCCTTGCTCGCGGTCCACCAACGGCCCGCCTCCCCCTCGTGCAGCAGCTCGGCGCTGATGCCCATCGAGTGCTCCATGACCTGGGCGGAGCCGAGCTCCCACAGGGCACCGCCGACCGCGAGACGCCCGGCGGGCCAGGCCTGCTCGTGGGGTGCGGCGATCATCGCCATACCGGCAGCGGACGCCGCCGCCGACCCGGCGAAGACCATCGGCAGCTCCTTGTAGGCGCTGTGCCAGGCCGGGGTCGCGGTGTTGCCGAGCAGCACCGCGGTGTAGGCCGCGAGGGGCGGGGAGAAGAAAGCCGCACCCAGGCCGGCCGGACGGCCGGCCCACCCGAGGAGCCGGGCGACAGGCTTGAGCGACTGGGGCAGGGCCTCCTCGACCGGGCGGGCGAGCTCGGCGACGGCGGCGACCCCGGCCAGCGGGCCGTAGCCCGCGAGGATCCACGAACCGACGCTCATCGGCGAGGTCAACTTGACCACCCGCAGCATGTTGATGAACCGCTCGGGGCGGCCGAGGTCCGCGATCAGGAAGTAGGTCGCCAGCCCGATCGACCCCAGGGCGGTCCACCGGGCCTGGCGTCGCAGACCGGGCAGGTCCGCCAGGTCGGCGCCAGCCGCGAGCAGGGACGACCCGGCGGCCAGTCCGCCGACGAACAGGTAGGCCGGGATCTCGTCCGACCAGGGGGCGGGCTTGACGATGGGACGGCCGTAGTAGGAGGTGAACTCCGCCTCCGGGACCATGGACTCCTCGCCACGCCCGTTGCCGGCGAACCGGCGCACGCCGAACAACCCTGAACCGCGTCGCTTGCGGCCTCCGCCGCGACGGGGCTCGTCGGGCCACAGGCCCTCGCGCGTCTCTTGCTGGGCGGGGTTGGTCATCGACGGCCTCCGAGGAAGGACAGGGCGACCCCGACGAGCAGGGTCAGTCCCCCGACGCCGCCCTTGCGGAAGATGTCGGCGAGGTCCTTGGTCGTCACGACCGGGTCCGGCGGCAGGCCGTAGACCTCGGGCTCGTCGAGGAGCAGGAACATCGCGCCGGTGCCGCCGACGCCGTCGTGCGGGTCGTCGCCGTACATCCGCGCCGAGGTGTAGCCCTGCTCGTGCAGCGTCTCCACCCGCGCCCGGCCCCGCTCGCGCAGCTCCGCGACGTCACCGAACTGGATGGACTCGGTCGGGCAGGCCTGTGCGCACGCGGGCGTCTGGCCGGCCCCGATCCGGTCGTAGCACAGGGTGCACTTCTGAGCCACGCCGGCGTTGGTGACCTCACCCTTGCTGCCGGGGCGACGCTCGATCACGCCGAACGGGCAAGCAGCGACGCAGTAGCCGCAGCCGTTGCAGATCTCGTCCTGCACGACCACGGTCCCGAACTCCGTGCGGAACAACGAGCCCGTCGGGCAGACGTCCAGGCAGCCCGCGTGGGTGCAGTGCTTGCACACGTCCGAGCTCATCAGCCAGCGGAAGTCCGGCTTGCCGTCGGCGGCGGGTGCCGCGTCGAGCGCCGCGGGAAGCGCCTCGTCGTCCGGCCGCAGGCCCGGCATACCGAGGTCGACCGGTTGACGACCCAGCACGGTGTCGTCACCGCGCCCCGGCTGCTCGATGAACTTGACCTGGCGCCAGGTGCTGGCGCCGAGGCTCTTGGAGTTGTCGAAGGACGACCCGAGCAGGTCCAGACCGTCCTCGGGGAGCATGTTCCACTCCTTGCACGCGACCTCACAGGCCTTGCAGCCGATGCAGACCGACGTGTCGGTGAGGAAGCCCTTGCGGTCCGGGGCGTCCTGCCAGCCGGCGTCGGGCGCCGGGTCCAGGGGGCCGAACAGGGAGTTGGGCATCAGCGGTCACCGTCCTTGTCGTCGGGTCCGACCTCGGTGGCACCCTTGACGTCGGCGCCGCTGTCGTCATGCTCCTTGACCTTGGCCTCGCGCTCCTGCTCCACGTGGTCCACGTCCGCCCCGGAGCGCAGCTCGTTGCCGGTCTCCTCGGTGACGCCGGAGCGCCGCCGGTAGGAGTCGACGAGCTCCAAGAGCTCAGGGCCTCGAGGACGCCGGCCGGGACGGATGTCGCAGGCGCCGACCTTGGACTCCTGGATCAGGACGTTGGGGTCGAGCGTGACGCCCATCAGGTCGTTGGTGGAGTCGCCGCTGACGATCGCACCGGTGCCACCCGTCGCCCAGTGGTAGGGCAGGCCGATCTGGTGGAAGGTGCGGCCGTCGATGGCGAGGGGCTTCATGCGCGAGGTCACCAGCACCCGCGCCTCGATGGCCGACCGGGGCGACACGAGCGTCGCCCAGCCCAGGTGCTCGAGACCCCGCTCGGCCGCCAGCTCGGGCGACACCTCGCAGAACATCTCGGGCTGGAGCTCGGCGAGGTAGGGCAGCCAGCGGCTCATGCCACCCGCCGTGTGGTGCTCGGTCAGGCGGTAGGTCGTGAAGATGAACGGGTAGACCTCGGGGTGCTCCCGGGCCACCTCGTCCTCGGGCGGACGCCCGCCAGACGGGGCGGTGAGGTTGTCCGGCCGCTCGTAGACCTTGCGGGTCGGGCTCGCCTGCTGGCTGTAGAAGGGGTTGCGGACGCGTCCCTCCTGCGGCTCGTAGTGCGAGGGCAGCGGCCCGTCGAGCAGGCCCTTGGGGGCGAACAGCCAGCCCTTGCCGTCCGCCTGCATGATGAACGGGTCGTCGCCGGCGATCGCGGCCGGACCCTTGGCGCCCTCGGGCGGGCGGTAGGCCGGGTCGCGGTCGGCCGGGAAGTCCGGCACGTCGGGGCCGGCCCAGCGGCCCGCCTCCGCGTCCCACCACAGGTGCTTCTTGCGCTCCGACCAGGGCTTGCCCTCGGGGTCGGCCGAGGCACGGTTGTAGAGGATGCGCCGGTTGGCCGGCCAGCACCACCCCCACTCGAGGGCGGTCTGGTCCTGCTCGAACCGCGGCTTGCGCCGGTTGGCCTGGTTGACGCCGTCCTTGAACACGCCGGTGTAGATCCAGCACCCGCCCTCGGTGGAGCCGTCGGCCTTCATCTCGGTGAACAGCGGCAGGGGCTGGCCTGCCTTGTCCCCCGTGAGGTAGCGGCCGTTGATCTCCATCAGCACGGCCTCGCCGTCGACCTCGCCGTGCTCGTTGAGGGGGTAGTCCCAGGTGAGGTCGAGCAGCGGACGGTCGCGCTCGTCGGTGGACGCCGCGAGGCGCGCGCGCATGCGCACGCCGACCTCATGGATGAAGTCCAGCTCGCTCTGCGCATCGCCCGGTGGCAGCACCGCCTGCTCGCGCCACTGGAGCATGCGTTGGGTCTGCGTGAACGTGCCGGCCTTCTCGACGTGCGAGGCGGCCGGGAAGAAGAACACCTCGGTCCCGATCGTCTCGGGGCTGCGCTCCCCCGACTCGATCTCGGGCGAGTCCTGCCAGAAGGTCGCCGACTCGATCAGCCGCAGGTCGCGCACGACGAGCCACTTGAGGTGGGCCAGGCCGTCGCGCTGCAGCCGGCCGTGCGCCGAGGCGACGGCGGGGTTCTGCCCGAGCAGGAAGTAGCCCTCGACCTTGCCGTCGATCATGTCCATGGTCGTGCGGTAGGTCCCGTGGTCGCCCGTCAGGCGTGGCAGGTAGTCGTAGCACCAGTCGTTGGCGGCCGTCGCCTTGTCGCCCCACCACGCCTTGAGCAGGCTCACGGTGTAGCTGTCGGCCTCGGTCCAGAAGCCCTTCTGGTCGTCGGTGGAGATGGTGCCGAGATAGTCCTCGAGCGAGTCGTGGACCCCGGCCTTGGGCATCGGGAGATAGCCCGGCAGCAGGTTGAACAGCGTCGGTATGTCGGTCGAGCCCTGGATCGAGGCGTGGCCGCGCAGCGCCATGACGCCGCCGCCGGGACGGCCGACGTTGCCCAGCAGCAGCTGGATGATGCAGGCGGTGCGGATGTACTGCGCACCCACCGAGTGCTGGGTCCAGCCGACCGCGTAGCAGAACGCCGTCGTGCGCTCGCGACCCGAGTTGCGGGTCATCGCCTGGGCGACGAAGTCGAAGTCCTCCCGGGAGATGCCGCAGGTCTGCTCGACCACCTCGGGGGTGTAGCGGGCGTAGTGCCGCTTGAGCACCTGGAACACGCAGCGCGGGTCCTGCATGGTGTCGTCGCGGCGCACCCGGTTGGCCCCGGGCAGCGTCGGCCCGCCTGAACCGTGCTCGTCACCGGCGGCCCGCTCCTGCTTGGACGCCTGGGACTCCTCGGTGCCGTCGTCGGTCTCGGCATACATCCAGGTGTCGTTGTCATAGCTCGCGGTGTCCGGGTCGTAGCCGGAGAACACGCCGTCGAGCTCGTCGACGTCCTGGAAGTCGTCGCGGAGGATGACCGGCCCGTTGGTGTAGGCGCGGACGTACTCCTCGAAGTGCAGGTCGTTGGACAGGATGTAGTTGATGATCGCGCCGAGGAAGACGATGTCGCTGCCCGCGCGGATGCCGACGTGCCGGTGCGCCAGCGCGGAGGTGCGGCTGAACCGGGGGTCGACGTGGATCACCGTGGCACCGCGACGCTTGGCCTCCACAACGTACTGGAAGGCCACCGGGTGGGCCTCCGCCATGTTGGAGCCCTGGATCACGATGCAGTCGGAGTTGGCGAGGTCCTGCACGAAGTTCGTGGCGCCGCCACGACCGAACGAGGCTCCCAGACTGGGAACCGTGGCGCTGTGTCAAATACGAGCCTGGTTCTCGATCTGGATCGCGCCCATGGCCGTGAACAGCTTCTTGATGAGGTAGTTCTCCTCGTTGTCGAGGGTCGCTCCTCCGAGGGCGGCGATGCCCATGGTGCGCCGCAGCGGGCGCCCGTCGTCGTCGTGGTCCTGCCAGGTGCGACGGCGCGTGTCGAGGATGCGGTCGACGACCATATCGACGGCCTTGTCGCGCTCGATCGGCTCCCACTCCGTGGCGTACGGGCGACGGTAGAGCATCGTCGTCTGACGGTTCGGGGAGTTGACGAGCTGCTCGCTGGCCGAGCCCTTGGGGCACAGCTTGCCCCGCGAGACCGGCGAGTCGGGGTTGCCCTCGATCTGGACGACCCGGCCGTCCTTGACGAAGACCTTCTGCGCGCACCCGACGGCGCAGTAGGGACACACGCTGTGGGCGACCGAGTCGGCCGTGACGGTGCGCGGCTGCAACGCCGCGGTCCGCGCCGACCGTGCGGCAGATCCGCGGCCGAGCGGGTCACCGCCGGTGATCTGGCGCACCACCGGCCACGACAGGAAGGTCTTCTTGACGTCCATGGGATCTCCTTCGACACGGTCACCCTACGACGGAAACGGGCATCCCGCAGTGATGCCTCGGGGAAGGTCCGCTGGCATGCTGGGGCGTTGCCCCGTGGACGCCGGATGTTCCTCGCCGTGACCCCGCCCGAGGAGGTGCTCGTCGACCTCGAGACCTTCCTCGAGCCCCGCGTGGACGCCGACCCCGACCTGCGGTGGGCGCGGCCCGAGCAGTGGCACCTGACGCTGGCGTTCCTGCCGTCCGTCTCCCCGCTGTCGCTGGAGCGGCTCGCGGAGCGGCTGGACGAGCTGAGCCTGCAGACAGAGCCGTTCGACCTGCGGCTGACCGGCGGCGGGGCCTTCCCCGGCACCGCCGACGCGCGGGTCCTGTGGCTGGGCGTCGACGACCCCCTCGAAGGCCTGGACCCCCTGGCGCGGCGCTGCCGCTCGTCCGCCAACGCCGCGGGGACGCAGGTCGAGGGCGGCCCCTTCCGCGCCCACCTCACCTTGGCCCGGCTGGGGATGGCGCGTGACGTCCGCCGGTGGCTGCAGGTCCTCGACACGTATGCCGGGCCGACGTGGACCGTGGACACCGTCTCGCTGGTCGAGTCGCACCTCGGGCAGGGTCCCGGCGGACGCCCTCGCTACGTCGAGCACGGGTCCTTTCCCTTCGCCTGACGCAGGACCCCGCTCCCGAGGCTCCCCCGCCGAGTGGTCACTTCCCCACACCTCGTGGGGGCTTCTCGATGGGGTTAAGTCGGCTGGACCGTGATGGAGTGGGCCGTATGACGACCTCCTGGCAGCCTCTGGCCGACCGCGTCCTGTCGGCGCTGCGCGAACAGGTCGGCGACGACCTGCTCGGCGTCTACGTCCACGGCTCCGCGGCGCTCGGCGGGTTCGTCCCGGGGCACAGCGACCTGGACGTGCTGGCGGTCGTGAGCGACGTCGAGAGCGGCGCGACCGACGAGCGCGACTGGACGGCCGTCGGGGCCGCCGTCTCGACCGTCGGTGACGAACGGATGCCGTTGGAGCTCAGCGTGATCCACCGCTCGTTGGCCGAGTCACCGCACGGTCCGTGGGAGTTCGCGGTGCACGTGACGGTCTCCGGTGGGGCGCATCGCGACTCGCGGGTCGTGCTCGACCGTGGCGACGGCGACCCCGACCTGCTACTCCACCTCGCCGTGGCGCGTGCCGCCGGCATCGCCCTGCACGGCCCGGCTCCCGTGGAGCTGATCGGCGAGGTCGACCCGGACGAGGTGCTGGCCCAGCTCGTCGACGAGCTGACCTGGGGCGTGGAGAACGCCGACGAGGCCTATGCCGTCCTCAACGCCTGTCGGGCGCTGAGGTTCGCCGAGACCGGCGAGCTGGTCAGCAAGCTCGACGGCGGCGAATGGCTGCTGCAGCAGCGCCCCGAGCACGAGGTCGTCGTGCGGCGGGCGCTCGACGCTCAGCGGGCGGGCACCCGGCTCGAGGGCACGACCATGGCCGGTCGCGCCCTCGTGCAGGACGTCCTCGACGACCTCCTCTGGGCCTGACCTACCTCAGGCAGTCACACCCGCCTGCCTTCGCACGCCAGGTCGATGTGACCGGCCCGGGCTGATGTGCCCGAGTCGGGCTGATGTGCCCCGCCCCGGCTCATGCACCCCGGCCTGGCGGGATCCTGGGTCGCGGGCCCGGGTCGCCTTGGTGGCGCCGTGCAACGTCCGTATGACGTCCCAGCCGTCGTGGTCGCCTGCAGCAGGGCCCCGACGCCACAGCGCGCCACCCGCGCGAGACGCCGGGCGGTTCGGCATACGACCGAGGGCGCCCCACCCGCGATGGGTGAAGCGCCCTCGGCAAGGCGGAGAACAGAGGGAGCGGAATTGAGCTGCTCCGGATCCCGCAGATCCGCCTAGGTTCGACACATCGGCCTGGCGTGCGAACGCGGGCGGATGAGTTCCTAAGG